>CAJAHC010000190.1 GCA_903939355.1 uncultured Methylococcaceae bacterium
CTTCATAAAAGGTGTTGCCTTCAAGAATATTACCTTCCAATCCATGAACAGTAAGATTCATCTTGGCTAATTTCGTATTCAGGTCTGCTTTTTCTTGCCCAAAAAAGGTTACTTTCTCGGCAGGTTTTAAACCTTCACTTTCTATAAAATAACCTGTTTGCACAAACATACCTGCACTACCACAAGCAGGGTCAAAAATGATGCCGTGGTCAGGTTCAATAACATTAACGATAGTTTGCACTAAGCTCATTGGAGTAAAGAACTCTCCACCTTCTTGTGCGCCTGTCATAGCAAATTTACCTAGAAAGTATTCGTAAATCTTGCCAATCAGATCACCTTCCGCTTTTTGCAATACTTCCTTATTGAAGATGCGTAAGAGTTCTCGTAATAAATCTTTGCTGAAAATAGAAAAGTTCTTAGGTAAAACACCTTTGAGGTTTTCGTACTCGTCTTCAATCAACTTCATGGCATTATCAATAGCTTCACCAATATCAGCACTTTCTGGTAAAGCTACCAAGTAATCAAACTGTGCTTCTGGAGGCAAGAACATAGAGTTTTGTGCTACAAAATCCTGTTTAGTCAATGCTCTTATCCCTCGTTGCGGATGGGATGGCAAGGATTTTTCAAGCTCAACTTTTACTTTTTGAAAGCGATTGTAGGCATGTCGTAAAAATATTAATCCAAGCACAGGCATTGAGTATTCTGAGGCTGTCAATTTACTATTTGCTCGTAATTGATCTGCTACTCCCCACAATTCTGCTTCTAATTTTTTAAGTTGTATACCTTGCATGTATTGTTTGATGTCCTGAAGAATTGTTGAGATTTAAACCCTGACATTAGGATTAATCAGTATTTGTTAGTTTCCCCATGATACTGCAAATTACTGCACAAATGGTATGTTTGTACGGGTTTTGAAGTGAATATTGAAAAATCAGAATAAGAGACTAAATGTTATGGACAACTAATGGTTGCGCCAGCTGTTGCGCCTCATATTGGATGTTATTTTCTTAAAATATAGCCAAATAGTTTGGAAAAAAATTTAGAATTGCTAGAGCCCAAATTCTGGAAAAATTACTGTTGCAATTAGTTATGGTTTTAACAGTTTGAGTCAGAATAAAAGTTTTTGTGTGATAGTTTTTTTATACTGGAATATTTTTACGCAATGTCCAGATTTAATGGGGAAGATATTGGGGATTTTGTTACAGCAGAAATGGTGTAATAGTTTTCTTAGCAAAAGTTGCCAGAAAAGACTTAGTTAAGTTGTAGAAATAAAGTTTACAGTGAGAGCTGAAACCCAGACCCAGACTAAAATAGGTTATTACAAATAATAAATTATGAAAATTTTATTAATTCGCCATAACTATATGATTTAATTGGAGCCAATGATGAGAGTTGAACTCACGACCTACTGATTACGAATCAGTTGCTCTACCAACTGAGCTACATCGGCAGTCATTACCTATTAATAGAAATTTGAATGGTGTAAAGCAATTGATTAAAAATGGTACCCCGATTGGTACCCCGAAAACGTTATTTCCCCATTTTTCTAAATAAGGCATCTTGTAACTCATTGATTCAATTGGTCGGGACGACAGGATTTGAACCTGCGACCCCTTGTCCCCCAGACAAGTGCGCTACCAAGCTGCGCTACGCCCCGAAATTGAAATATTTTTTTAAAACTAAAGGATTATGAATGCAATCCTCAAACAATCAGGGGATATCATCCTATAGCAAGTAATTGCTCATGATGATTCTATTTAAGTAGATTCACGATATCTTCAAGCTCAATCAACATTTGCTGTATTTGTTTTGTACGTGTTGACTGTTCTTTAGAATTACTGCCCATTATGAGTACTTTAGCACCACCAATTGTGTAACCTTGCTCATAAAGTAGCGATTTTATTTGTCGTATTATCAATACCTCATGACACTGATAATAGCGTCGATTGCCACGCCTTTTAACCGGATTAAGTTCGGTAAATTCCTGCTCCCAATAACGAAGAACATGTGGCTTAACACCACAAAGATCACTGACTTCACCTATGGTAAAATAACGCTTATCCGGTATTGGAGGAAGTTCATTATTGTTACTCGGCTCCAACATACGCTTCTACTCGGGCTTTAAGTTTTTGCCCTGAACGAAATGTTACCACTCGCCTTGCAGTGATAGGTATTTCTTCACCTGTTTTTGGATTTCTACCTGGACGACTGGTTTTATCGCGAAGTTCAAACTTTCCAAAACCGGATATTTTGACTTGATTACCTTGTTCCAACGAGTTTTTTATTTCTTCAAAAAAAACCTCTACCATTTCTTTTGCTTCACGTTTATTCAAACCAAGTTCGTCAAATAACCTTTCGGAAAAATCTGCTTTTGTTAATGCCATATATTAATCTCTCAGTTTTGCATTTTTTTCGTTGGCTAATAGTAACAACAATCTGCTAACAATTGCATCAACTTCAGAATCTGTTAGTGTTTGCATATCATCTTGTATAACTAGGCTTAAAGCTATACTTTTTTTACCTTCTTCTATACCCTTTCCACGATATACGTCAAAGATTATAACATCTTGTAAGGCTGTCTCCCCACTTTTCTTAATACAATTAATTATTTCACTGGCGGAAACTTCTTCATTGACGATTAAAGCCAAATCTCGCGTTACCGATGGATACTTTGATAATGATTTAAATGCTGATATACGCTTGTTAAGCATCACGTTTTGATCCAGCTCAAACAGAAAAACCTGGGTATCAAAACCCAATTGTTTTTCCAAATTTGGATGCAACATGCCCAACCAACCGATTTTTTGTCCATCTGCTGATAAGATTTCTGCACTTTGTCCTGGGTGTAAGCTAGCATGGGTAGCGGAATGAAAATCAACTTCACAACCTGTTAAAGTAAATAGGGCTTGTATATCCGCTTTAACATCATAAAAATCAACTCTACGAGAAGTTTCACTCCACTGTTCGCTGTAAGCTGCACCCAAAACTAAACCTGCCAACATTTTTTGCTGATGCGTTTGTCCATTTTGCTGAACAAAACGCAAGCCTGACTCAAATAGTCGCACTCGGCTTTGTTGGCGATTAGTATTGTAAAGCGCCGCTTTCAACAAGCCACACCACAGTGTCGTTCGCATTACTGCCATTTCAGAAGAAATCGGATTTTTCAGTCGAATCGGCTCATCATCAGGCATGACAATTTTTTGTATCTCTTCATCAACAAAACTATAAGTGATAGCTTCCTGATAACCTCGGTCTACCAACAAATCTTTAACACGATCTAGTTCAAGCAATGACTCAGTTGCTGAGCTTAGCTCTGATCGCATCAATAAGCT
The DNA here is from genome assembly GCA_903939355.1 of uncultured Methylococcaceae bacterium. Classification (GTDB taxonomy): domain Bacteria; phylum Pseudomonadota; class Gammaproteobacteria; order Methylococcales; family Methylomonadaceae; genus Methylobacter_C. Next base: position 3,333 of record CAJAHC010000190.1, read on the forward strand.
AGTACGAGGTAAGTTATTGTAACCATAGATACGCGCAATTTCTTCAATCAAATCCGCTTCAATTGCTATATCAAATCGAAACCCGGGAGGCACAACTTCCCAACCATCGGCATGGGAATGAATTGCCATACCCAAACGTTGAAAAATATAAATGATGTACTCATCAGCCAATACAATGCCTAATGTTTTTTCGATTTTTTGTCGGCGCAGTAAAACCGAATAACGTTTTGGCAGGCTTTCTTCCGTAGTGACTTCAGCAATAGGACCGGCATTGCCTCCGGCAATATCAATAATTAATTGCGTGGCCCGTTCAATTGCCCGAGCCTGTAGAGTAGCGTCTACACCACGCTCAAAACGATGAGATGAATCCGTATGCAATCCAAATCTGCGGGCTTTTCCAGCGATTGTCAGTGGCGTAAAAAATGCACACTCCAAAAACAATGAATGGGTCTTCTCACTAACGGCAGAGTCATTACCACCCATAATGCCTGCCAGCGCCAATACTTTTTCATCATCGGCGATAACCAACGCTTCATTATCTAGCTTAACAACTTCATTATTTAATAAGGTCACGCTTTCATGAGCTTTTGCCCAACGCACAGTTATGCCGCCAGAGAGCTTCTCTGCATCGAATACATGCAAAGGCTGACCTAATTCCAAAAGTACGTAATTGGTTACATCCACCAAAGGTCCAAGACTTCTAAGCCCTGAACGACGTAATCTTTCTTGCATCCACAAAGGCGTTATTGCTTTTGCATTTACACCGTTAATCAGACGTCCCAAGTAACGAGGACAAGCGGTTGGGACCTCTATTGAAACCTTTACTGTTTCTGGATGAGAAACGACCGCTTTATTAACTTCTGTAATAGACCAATCCATTTTGTTCAGCAGAGCAACTTCCCTCGCTAAGCCTTCAACGCACAAACAATCGGCACGATTGGGTGTTAAATCAACCTCAATAATAGAATCATTCAATGACAAATAATCCCGAATATCAAAACCAACAGGAGCCTCAATAGACAATTCCATTAATCCGTTTGCATCTGCTGCGAGTCCCAGCTCTTTTTCAGAACAAAGCATGCCAAATGATTCTTCACCGCGTAATTTTGATTTTTTGATTTTAAAATCGCCTGGCAACACTGCACCACATAATGCCGCAGGAATTTTTAAACCCACCCTGACATTGCTTGCACCACAGACAATTTGCAGCAACTCTTCCTGACCAACAGCAACCTGGCAGATGCGCAAACGATCAGCGTCCGGATGCTGCTGAAGACTTATCACTTCACCCACAACAACACCACTAAATAGCGCAGCTGCCGGCTCTACTGAGCCAACTTCCAACCCTGCCATTGTCAATTGCTCAACTAACGTTTCTGTACTTATGGGTGGATTGACATAAGACCTTAACCAGGCTTCACTAATTTGCATGATTCAATATTCCTGCGTAACGATGACTTAATTAAATTGTTCTAAAAACTTAAGATCATTTTCAAAAAACAATCGTAAATCATTAATACCGTAACGCAACATTGCAAGGCGTTCAACGCCCATACCAAAAGCGAAACCACTGTATTCTTCACTATCGATATTAACCGACTTAAAAACCTCCGGATGAATCATTCCGCAGCCCATAACTTCCAACCAGCCAGTTTGACTACAAACACGACAGCCTTCACCGTTACACATGACACATTCAATATCAACTTCCGCTGACGGTTCAGTAAAGGGGAAATAAGAAGGTCTAAAACGTACTTGAATATCCTTCTCAAAAAAAGCACGAAGAAATTCGTAAACCACACCTTTCAAATCCGCAAAACTAACATCTTTATCAACTAAAAAACCTTCAACCTGGTGAAACATTGGCGTATGCGTAATGTCAGAATCACAACGATATACTCGACCTGGCGCAATTACTTTCAACGGTGGCTTGTTTGACTCCATCGCTCTGATTTGAACAGGTGAAGTATGGGTTCTTAATACAGTATGCGCATCAAAATAAAATGTATCATGCATAGCACGTGCTGGATGATGGGCAGGTATATTTAAGGCTTCAAAATTATGATAGTCATCCTCAATTTCAGGCCCTTCAACTACTACAAAACCAACACTGGCAAATATTTTGGATATACGCCTAAGAGTTGTAGTTACGGGATGTAATCCCGCCACCGTTTGGCCTCGTCCAGGTAAAGTAACATCAATACTCTCAGAAGCCAGTCTTGCCGCTAATGCGATAGTTTCAAAATTGCTTTTTTTTGATTCTAATTCTTGCTGAAGCTGATCTTTAGCTTGGTTTATTACTTGACCAACAGATCTGCGTTGTTCAGGATCAAGAGCCCCAAGCTCTTTCATCTGCAGGGTGAATAATCCTTTTTTACCAAGATAGTGAACCCGAATTTGATCAAGCTGATTGAGATCATTGACTGTTGCAAGCTCTTCTAGCGCCTGCGCGAGAATCTTTTCAAGGATAGCCGACATTGCACTGCTCGCTTTAATTTAGAGGGGGGGGATGATAACTTCTTAAATCAGTTTTTAGACATACAAAACTGACCAGTCCGCATTTTAAAGGCGGACTGGTTTGTTACTTATGAAACCGGACTTTGATTAGCTTTAGCTATTGCCGCTATTTTACCAAACGATTCAATATCACGCACTGCAATGTCAGCCAATACTTTACGATCTATTTTAACATTTGCCTTGGTCAATCCATTGATCAGACGACTATAGGATATACCGTACATACGTGAAGCCGCATTAATACGAACGATCCACAAAGCGCGGAATTGACGCTTTCTTTGTTTACGATCGCGGTATGCATACTGACCTGCCTTGATTACAGCTTGTTTAGCAACTCGATAAACTCGGCTACGTGCGCCATAGTAACCTTTCGCTTGTTTTAAAATTTTCTTATGTCTTGCTCTGGCTGTTACACCACGTTTAACTCTAGGCATCTTCTATTCCTCTCTCAACTGTAAGGCATCATACGTGCAGCCATGCGCACATCTGATGGATGAATAGTTGCTGGTGAGCGTAACTGTCTTTTTCTTTTGGTAGACTTCTTAGTCAAAATATGACGACGATGCGACTGTCCACACTTAAAACCGCCATTGCCAGTACGTCTAAAACGTTTAGCAGCTCCACGGTTAGTTTTTATCTTTGGCATTTTTTTGCTCCAATAATATAAAAATAAGAATCCCTGAGAAATAACCCAGCAAGGCAAAATGCATGGCCCTGAAGAATTACCAGCATTACAAAGGTAATGCATTAAACAGCAAGTCCTTTGCTGTTGCTTGTATAAACCTAATGAATCAGGTTATACGGACCGCATCCCAACACTTAAGTTGAAATGAAATTCAGTGTTTGTTACTTCTTCTTTCTAGGTGACATAACCATAATCATTTGTCGACCTTCCATTTTCGGAAATTGCTCTACTATAGCTATTTCTTCCAAATCTTTTTCGATACGCTTTAATAAATCCATACCGATTTCTCGATGAGCCATTTCTCGCCCTCGATAACGTACTGTAACTTTAGTTTTATCACCTTCATTAAGGAATTTAGTTAAGCTTCTTAACTTAACCTGATAATCTCCCTCATCAGTGCCAGGTCTAAATTTTATTTCTTTAACCTGAATTTGTTTTTGTTTCTTTTTTGCAATTTGCAGTTTTTTGTTAAGTTCAAACTGATATTTGCCATAGTTCATTATCTTACAAACGGGGGGATCCGCGTTTGGAGATATTTCTACTAAATCCAAGTCTGCAGCATAAGCAATCTGTTTGGCCTCATCCAGCGAGATAATACCTAATACTTCACCCTCTGCCCCTGTTACTCTCACGCGTCTAGCGGTGATTGCATCATTCAGGCGCGTTTCATCTTTTTTAGCAGCGATATTCTAATCCTCCAAATATATCATTATTTTCTGTCAACAATTTCTTGCTTCACAAGTCCTGCAAAATCATTAATTAACAGACCACCTAAATCTTCACCCTTTTGCGTACGTACCGTAATATTTTTTTCTTCTAATTCTTTATCACCAATAATGACAAGATACGGCACTCTTTGCATCGAATGCTCCCGAATTTTAAACCCGATCTTCTCATTTCTCAAGTCAATTTTTACTCTTATGCCTTGTTGTTCCAAGTCTCTCATAATTTTAGAGGCATAATCAGCATGACGATCAGCAATATTAATCACCATCACTTGCACTGGCGCTAACCAAACAGGGAAAGTACCCGCATATTCTTCAATCAAAATACCGAGAAATCTTTCAAGTGAACCTAGGATGGCTCTATGCAGCATAACAGGCACTTGCTTGGAACCATCCTCAGCTATATAGGTTGCTCCTAATCTGCCTGGCATTGAAAAGTCAACCTGAATCGTACCACATTGCCAAACTCGTCCAATACAGTCTTTTAATGAAAACTCTATTTTTGGACCATAAAAAGCACCCTCACCCGGCTGCAAATCCC
>CAJAHC010000191.1 GCA_903939355.1 uncultured Methylococcaceae bacterium
CCTCTTACGTTAGCCAACTCTTGCACCGTTTCAGGTTGCAATTTGGCTAGATCAAACAATAATTCATCACGTAATAACCAGCTTTTTGGACGATCTTCAGCTTGTGCAATTTTTTCCCGCCATTGCGCCAAAGTTTGAATAATTGACAGCTGTTTACCTGTTAATTTATTTTTTCCTTTGATTTTAAACCAGGCTGTTTCAGGATCTACTTTATACAGCGCGGGATTTGTTAGCTCGGCAAAGTCATTTTTTAACCAATCAATCCTGCCTAACGCTGTTAGTTTTTGCACCATAATCTGATAGATTTGACATAAATAAATCACATCATCGGCAGCGTATTCAAGCTCTGCCTCAGTTAACGGTCTTTTGCTCCAATCTGCTCGTGTGTGGGCCTTATTAAGATTGACACTTAACAAGCTAGAAACCAGCATGGCATAACCCGGATTATCTTGAAAGCCCAATAAAGGTGCGGCTACTTGAGTATCAAAAATTGGCGAGGGTAATTTACCCGTCCATTGAAAGAAAATTTCTAAATCTTGTCGACAGGAATGAAATACTTTTACGATAGCAGGATTATATATTGCATCGAAAAGCGACTCTAATTGAGGCAAGGCTATTGGATCTATACAAGCAACCCATTCTGGTGTTGCTATTTGTAACAAGCAAAATTTGGGGTAATACGTTTTTTCACGCAAAAACTCGGTGTCCAATGCCAACCAAGGTTCTTTCTTGATTTGTTCGCACAATGTGGCTAGCTGGCCAGGTGTGTCAATATACTGTATCGGTGTCATAAGTGTTCACAAGCAATTATTAAAGTTAGCCAAAAGCAAAAGGGATATTGATTACTAATAAACAATGATGATTAAGTTTATGGAATAGATAAAAAAGAATGAGTGGCAATTATCCATTCTACATAGCTAATACGTCCAAATCAGTACTAGACGAAACGTTGAGTTCTTCAAATAACTGACCCTGAATTAACCCTTTGAAATCAAACAATTGCCTATCGGCTAATTGTGAAGGTGAAATATTCTGCAAGCTGGTAAATATGGTTTCCAGTCGTCCCGGAAATTGTTTATCCCAACTTTTTAACATGACCTTCATTGCTTGCCGTTGAAGATTGATCTGCGATCCGCATAAATTACAGGGAATAATTGGAAAGTCTTTAAATGCACAAAAGCGTTCAATATCTTTCTCTCGGGTATAAGCCAGCGGTCTAATAACAATATTTTTTTTATCATCACTTAATAATTTAGGCGGCATAGCCTTAAGCTTGCCTCCGTAAAATATATTAAGAAAAAACGTCTCAAGAATATCATCGCGATGATGCCCTAACGCTATTTTAGTAATACCATTGGCTTCGGCGTAACCATACAATGTTCCACGCCGTAACCGGGAACACAATCCACAGGTGGTTTTACCTTCAGGAATGACTCGCTTTACTACACTGTAAGTATCTTTTTCGATGATATGGTAAGGCACTCCCAGTGATTCTAAATAAGTGGGCAATATATGCTCGGGGAAACCGGGCTGTTTTTGATCAAGATTAACCGCTATCAGTTCAAAATCAACGGGTGCAGTTTTCTGCAAATTCATCAAAACGTCTAACAAGGTATAAGAATCCTTCCCCCCTGAGAGGCACACCATAACCTTATCGCCATCTTCGATCATGTTATAGTCAGCAATCGCATCGCCAACAGTGTGTCGTAAACGTTTTTGTAATTTGTTAAATTGAAATCTAGCTTTTTGCGTTGAATCTGACATGGTCAGAATTATATTGAGTAATAAAAGGAGGAAAGAAACCGGGATCCATAGCCTACTGAATCCCGATAAGAAGAAATTAGCCGTTATAACGCTGGAAAATCAAGGTTGCATTTGTGCCACCAAAACCAAAACTATTGGACATAATCGTGTTTAAGTTAATATTATCAATACGCTCACGAACAATAGGGATGCCTTCGGCACCTGGATCAAGTTTTGTAATATTAGCTGAAGCACTAAGGAAGTTTTCTTCCATCATCAATAATGAATAAATCGCTTCATTAACACCAGCTGCACCTAATGCATGACCAGTCAGTGATTTAGTGGAACTTACCCATGGCACGTTACCTTCACCAAAAACTTCGCGTAACGCTTGCAGTTCTTTAGTATCTCCAACGGGCGTACTAGTACCATGCGCGTTGATGTAATCAATCTTACCCTCTACTGTGGCCATAGCTTGTTGCATACAACGCACCGCACCTTCACCTGAAGGTTGAACCATATCATAACCATCTGAAGTTGCACCGTAACCTACCAGTTCAGCATAAATCTTGGCTCCACGCGCTTTGGCATGCTCCAATTCTTCAATAACCAATACGCCACCACCACCAGAAATAACAAAACCATCTCGTGTTTCGTCATAAGCTCTGGAAGCTGTTGCAGGCGTATCATTATACTTTGATGATAAAGCACCCATTGCATCGAATAAAACCGACATGGTCCAATGTAATTCTTCACCACCACCAGCAAAAACTACATCCTGTTTACCCATCTGAATTAATTCCATGGCATGACCAATACAATGCGCACTAGTAGCACACGCAGAACTTATGGAATAATTGACCCCTTTTATTTTAAATGGTGTTGCCAAACAAGCTGTATTAGTACTGGACATGGTTCTAGGCACCATATAAGGGCCTACTTTTTTAACACCTTTTTCACGCAAAATATCGGCCGCGTCAACAATGTTAGACGTTGATGGTCCACCGGAACCCATTACCAAGCCGGTTCTGAAATTAGAAACCACAGACTCATCCAATCCCGAATCCTCGATCGCCTTCTGCATGGCAATATAGTTAAACGCCGCACCATCACCCATAAAGCG
>CAJAHC010000192.1 GCA_903939355.1 uncultured Methylococcaceae bacterium
GAAATCATTAGAATACCTGATATGAAAGACACAAGGATTGTTGTGGTAACAGGTATGGAAGCGCGTGATATCGATAAGCTTGGTGTCATACCTGATGGTGTTATGGTTTTACCAAAACCTATACCGTTCAAAACAGTTGAAACTATACTTTATCAAGCAGTTAACGCTTTAACATCGGCGCAAAAAAGAACTTAGTAAATTGGTTTTTTGTTTATAATTATATAAAAATTATCATTCCCAGAACCCTAAAACTCTTCTTTAGTTCTATGCTTCATTTATTCTAATATTGGGATGTACTTTAATTTTACGCTTACTGTAGTCCCCTTTCCAACGTTGCTATTTATGTCTATATTTCCATTTAAGTTATTAATTAGTTCTTTTACTAGGGTCATTCCAATACCATTCCCAGGGACATATCCAGAAGGTTGTGCCCTATAGAAAGGTACATAAATATTTTTAATTTGTTCATCAGACATTCCTATTCCAGAATCAGTGATTGTAAAATTGATCCATTGTCCATCCATAGAAGTACATAAGTTTACAGATAGGTAAATATTTATTTCATCAAGAGAATACTTAAGGGCATTGGAGAGGATATTATTTAGTATAATTTTCGTCTGTGTTTTGTGAATCAAACAATTTAAAATTTCCTTATCTATTCTAATTGATACTTTACCAACCTCATAATCTTCAAATTCGGATACTAGATCCGATAAATAATAACTTAGATCTGTTTCTTCTAGGACGTTATTATCATCATCTAGAAGCATGTCAATAAGGATATTATTTTTTCTTTTTTTGCTATAGAAGTTAACAACAGTTTCAGCATCATTTACTGCGGTAATTTGATCAGAATCAATTTCAGACAATGCATTGATTAGTGATGAGAAGTTTCCTAGTGGCTTTATTTTTTTATTGCTTAGGTTGCTGCTAGCAATTTCTTTAGGTGAATGATCCTTAGTGTAATTATTATCTTTAATGTCGAGATTTTCTAATAAAAGTTGGGTTATATTTGTTAAAGGTTGCATAAATTTTTCCTTTATTCAGTGATGAGATTATTCATTCTTACCATATCAAAACAACATAAATTTCATTAGATTAACGGCTAATAAATAACCAGTTACTAATTATTAACTAGTATCCAGTTTGTTAATAAATATATTGGTATTAACTTTATTACTTATGTTTTTCGATCTTTGCATCAAAGATTGGTACAAAATAGAAATACTGCAAATATTTAAGTAAATATTATTTGTAATATTGGTGCAATTTTTTTAATTATAAAGATTGCCTACTTACGAAAAGATTCCGTTGTGTAAAAGAAGATTAGTTATTTGTATTTTGAATCAACCGCTTATTACATTATTAATAAGCGGTTTCAATAGTATTTAAGGGGGGCAGTGGAGCGTTTAAACGTTCAATTTTGCTTGTACTTATTTAACTATATTTTGTTTATTCTTTGGTGCATTTTTACTGCTTAGTTTTCTCATCTCTACTGGCGATACTCTGCCTTTTGATGAAACTTTGTCATAAACGTCATCGAACGCTTGCTTACAAAGTGGAAGTTGTTCCCTCAGTTGATCATAATTGCTGTGGTCGAACATTTTTGTAAAGTCTTCTCTAGTAAGCATTGTTCTTGCATATAAGGCTTGATATCCTTGATGATCAATGACGAATTTTTCAAGTAGTGGCAAGGTGGAGACGTTATCAAAGTTCTTTTTTAGAGGTGTACCGTAGGCACCTATATCCACATACATTTCATCTGCTGAACCATCTTTTTTCTGAAATGGGTGTACAAATCCTTGGTGCTTATCATTATCTAAAATTGCCATCGGAGATAGCCATAATGGGTACAGATTAAAATGATCATCAAAATATTGGATAGATTGCTTCAGGTAGTGGATTGGCATTAACATATCCTGAACGACATGATATTTCTCTCTAAGCCTCCGAGTGGTTTCAGTCTCTGTATATTTTAATAATTCAATGCTGGGTGGTAGAGCCCAACCTAGCAAACATCTAAATAGTGGATTATTACCAAAGGGTATGATTTCTTCCATAGTCCAAAAATAACTTCTAGTGTGTCGGTGATAATAATCTCTCAATGGAATATATTCGACCCCAGGTTGTTTGTTTTTCAAATAGGTTTCTGCATGCTTATAAAACCAAGGTTTATACCATCGACCGATTGGGTTAAAATGACCATCTGATGATATATCATCAGTAAAAATACCGGTCATAATTACAGCATTGTCACGGGTATAAACCAAGCCTTCAACAAAATCGTTTTCTTTTGTGTTTCGGGAAGCGTTTTCGAAAGTTTCAACCATGTGTTCAAGGCTATATACAGGTTGATAATGCAGTTTAATAAATTTCTTCGCGGGAATGATTTTTAGTTCAGCAGCCACAAGAAAGCCTAATGTGCCGTGACTCCAAGGTATCTGGTAAAATAAATCTGCATTTTCCATTGGACTACAATGAACAAGCTGGCCGTTAGCAGTCACAAGATCAAGTGATACACAAATTGATTGGAATAGTCCGTATTTGTGGCTACTAGACTCTATTCCGAAGCCCATAATTAAACCACCTACTGTTAAGCTGTCTAGTTCGGGAACAACGGGTAATGTCCAGCCTTTTGATAACAAATTACGAGAAATTTGTCCCATAGTTGCCAAGGGTTCAACTCTAACAGTTTTATTTTCTTCTACAATTTCAATTATATCGTATAGTGCAATATCGATTTTGCGATGAGTAAGTTTGTATTTCGGTACTAATTCACTCATTGCCTTCCATCCCGATCTGGCTGTGCAAAGTTTTTCAAGGCTACCGTCTTTTTTCCAAGCCTCAATCTGTTCTAGTATCTTATGTACTTTTTGTTCATGCTTAGCGGGGTCGCTTTTAAGGCTAAACACAATTAGATTGCGAAGAGTGGTATATGCACTATATATGGTAGAAATAGGAAGCAGAATGACAGTCGCAAATATGCCACGATAATGCGTCAGAATATGTTCGAAAAGATGACTGGTTTTTGACATGCGCGTATACCTTTAACTTTAATTATTATTTTTAAGATAATGGTTAAAATGTGCATGATAGCAGACCAATCCAATTACCTGTAAAGGTAAAGGTCAGGTTGAAATAGCTTTACTTAAGTAATGCTAAATGAATTACAAGTTGTCAGAGTGGTTGGGAACTAATAATTTTATAGAGGGTAGCTAAATTATATTGATACTGGATTAACAATATTTTTATGTGGTAGTAAATAAATATAATCAATCTGTTTATTTTTAAAATAAATTATCAACATAATTGTGACATGAGTATTTTGAATTTATGAGTTGATCTTCGTTTTGCTATGTC
>CAJAHC010000193.1 GCA_903939355.1 uncultured Methylococcaceae bacterium
ATGCAAGCCTTCAGGAAACTCTATCGGCACATCTTTCATGGAATGAACTGCAATATCAGCAAAGCCCTCCAACATACCTTGCTCTAACTCTTTAACAAACAATCCTTTACCACCAATCTTGGCTAAAGGCGCATCAAGAATTTTATCGCCTCGCGTTACCATTTTAACCAATTCCGACTTAACTCCTGGAAATGCTTTTGCCAATAATTCTGCAACATGCTCAGCTTGCCATAATGCCAAAGGACTCTGGCGTGTCGCGATACGAATAATTTTATCAGCCAAAAGAAATCCTCATTTTTAAAAAAATAGGATTATTGTAACCTGATTTAAGTTCAAGGTCTGTCATCAAACACCAATAATTGAATTGATTTCTATAAATAAATTAAACACAACCAACCAATTAGCCCTCCTGTTAAAAATAAAATTCTGTCTATATCAATAAAAAACAAAATCTCCCGCTTCTTGTAAATCTATCAAAAAACTTTATTTTTACAAATGTTTTTTAAAATGATTGCATCATTTTGCTGTAAAATTAATTTTTTCTATATTTTATGGCACATGGCTATCCATAGCATACCGCGTATTGCATTAACACCAGGCGAACCTGCCGGTATTGGCCCTGATCTTTGCATCCAACTTGCTCAACAAGATTTACCCTACCAACTCATTGTAATAGCCAGCCCGGAGCTTTTAAAACAGCGAGCCGAGTTATTGGGTTATGCCCTTAAAATAAACAACTTTGATAAGGACTTACCGCCAGCAACTCAATCAGCAGGCACTTTAACAGTTCTGCCTGTTAAACTAACAAAACCCGTAGAATGTGGAAATACAAACCCGGCTAACAGTCGCTATGTATTAAAAACCATTACCAAAGCAACCAAAGGCTGTATGACTGGCGTTTTTGACGCTATGGTCACTGGACCGGTTGATAAAGGTATTATTAATGATGCCGGCTTCGCCTTTAGCGGTCATACTGAATACATTGCCGAGATTACCGGAGGAAATCCAGTAATGATGCTGGCAACCAAAGGCTTGCGTGTTGCCTTGGTTACCACGCACTGTCCACTTAAGGAAGTTAGCTCAGCGATTACTGCCACCCGTCTTAGAGCAATTATCCGTATACTGGATCATGAGTTACGCACACGCTTTCACCTCGACAATCCAAAAATACTGGTGTGTGGCCTTAACCCCCATGCCGGAGAAAATGGCCACTTGGGACGTGAAGAAATTGACATTATTAAACCCGTATTAGAAGGCTTGAGGCAACAAGGCATTAACCTGCAGGGCCCACTCCCCGCTGATACGTTATTTACACCCAAATATCTGGCAACTGCCGATGCCGTATTAGCCATGTATCACGACCAAGGTCTGCCTGTACTTAAATATATGGGTTTTGGAACTTCTGTCAACATCACCTTAGGGCTGCCCATTATCCGAACTTCTGTTGACCATGGCACTGCCATAGATCTGGCAGGTACTGGCAAAGCAGACATCGGTAGCCTGCTGGTTGCTTTGCAAACGGCAGTAACTATGGCAACCAACCATTCTTGAATATATGACACATACTCCACGCAAGCGCTTTGGTCAGAATTTTTTACATGACCACAATATCATTTACAATATTCTCTCAAGTCTACAAGCAAGGCCGGAAGAACATTGGGTTGAAATAGGCCCAGGCATGGGCGCACTGACCGACCCATTGTTGAATATGGGGCTACACCTTGACGTCGTTGAACTCGATAGAGACTTGGTCGCGCTACTCAAAGATAAATTCAAGCAACAGGATAGGTTAGAAATCTTCAGCGCTGATGCTTTAAAATTTGATTTTTCATCATTGGTGAAAAATAACGAAAAATTACGTATTATTGGCAACCTGCCCTATAACATCTCAACACCGTTAATGTTTCATTTG
>CAJAHC010000194.1 GCA_903939355.1 uncultured Methylococcaceae bacterium
ATTAGTAATCCGAGAACGTGTAATAAATACCAGTCTTTCGAAAAATACAATCATAAGCAGTTACTCATTTTAGTTTAGCGAACCGAAATGTATCCCCCACGTAGGCAGTTTTGGATAACACAATTTGCCATAACTGATTGCCAGGCTCTCGTGCCTTCAAGCAGCTTTTTAATCTAAATAGGCACCTGAAAATAGGTTAAGAGATTTTTAGTTATTTCTCCATTTCTTTTTTAAATAAGATATCTAAATTCTTGTTGATAGTTTGATCTTGTTGATTTGAGTGATCAATAACAGTCGGTTTTTGGACAGATAGATTGGCAATTGGTTCTGGAATTGCCTTTGAGATGGGTAATTCTATTTTTATGTTGTTATTATCTAGACGAAATACATCACCATAAGTGGTATCGACATCAAAATCTTTCCAGATATATATGGGATAAGCAATTGGTTTGGTGGGTAGTGGCAGGGTTAATAAATCAGCAATACCACAGCCGGTTCGACCTAATGTATTAACCAGGCCTTTAAGGAATCCACCAAAGACGCCATAAAAAAAATTACTTTGATTTATGGTGTTGATGATATTTTTGGGAAGTTCTAGTGGACTAGTGACTAAATTGGCAAAAGCTATGAGTGCTTTTTTTCCGACTTTTTCACCATAGCTTAATTGTTGTGAAGGTTCAGTTGAGTCATAGTTACTGTTTTGTGTAACCTGATTGTAAGCTCGCTGAGTATCAGCCTGAATTAGAGGTGTATAAGCTATAAAAATTGAGTTAAAAAGAATAAAAATGTAAAAACGATAGAATTTATTCATATTAAGTCCCACAACTGTGTTGTTAAGACTTAAGCATAGCAGAGCCTATTGTTGTTTACTTTTTTGTGCTTTTGCAAAGGCCGTAGCCATTAAGTTTTGAGTGGTTGCCTGTTGTTTGGGTTTGTTGATTTGTTTAGGGTCATTTCGTACAGGCTTGGCTTCAACGGTATCGGTATGAGTTTTCATGGATAATGATATACGCTTTCGGTCTACATCAATTTCTAGAACTTTCACTTTAACCATATCACCAGTTTTTACTGCGTCTCTTGGATCTTTGATATAGCTATCTGATAAATGGGAGATATGTATCAAGCCATCTTGATGGACACCGATATCAACAAATGCGCCAAAATTGGCAACGTTGGTTACGACACCATCTAAGCGCATGCCAGGTTTAAGGTCGGATATTTTCTCAATGCCCGCTTTAAACTCTACGCTTTTAAATTCGGGTCTGGGATCGCGTCCGGGTTTTTCTAATTCTTGTAGAATATCAGTAACAGTTGGCAAGCCAAAGTGTTCGCTGGTATAGTTCACGGGATTAAGTGTGCGTATAAATCCGCTTTGGCCAATAAGATCACGGATGGATTTGCCAGTGCTGCTTATGATGGCTTCTACGACAGGATAGGCTTCAGGATGAACTGCCGAGGCATCAAGGGGGTTGTCACCATTCATGACACGAAGAAAACCAGCCGCTTGTTCGTAAGCCTTATCACCCAGTCGGGGTACTTTTTTGAGTTGTTTACGGTTAATAAAAGGCCCGTTTTCATCACGAAAGGCGACAATATTTTCACTGACACTCGTCGATAAACCAGACACCTGTTTTAATAAAGATACTGAAGCTGTATTGACATCCACACCCACTGCATTTACGCAGTCCTCGACAACGATATCCAAACCTTTTGCCAACTGAAATTGATTAACGTCATGTTGATACTGACCGACACCGATGGATTTTGGATCAATTTTAACCAATTCTGCCAAGGGATCTTGTAAACGTCTGGCAATAGAAACGGCGCCGCGGAGGGTAACGTCCAAAGCGGGGAATTCTTTAGCAGCAAGTTCGGAAGCGGAATAAACTGATGCCCCAGCTTCTGATACGGTTATTTTTGTGAACTTAAGTTCGCTGTGTTGTTTGATAATATCAGCAATCAGTTGGTCGGTTTCTCTGGAAGCAGTGCCATTACCTATACTAACCAAAGTTACATTGTGTTTTTTTATTAACTTTGCCAAGGTATCAATGGATTCGTTCCACTGTTTACGTGGTGGGTGTGGATAAATAGTCTCGGTTGTCAGCAATTTCCCAGTGGGGTCGACGATTGCAACCTTAACGCCGGTGCGTATACCAGGATCAAGTCCCATAGTAGCTTTGGCGCCGGCAGGTGCTGCCAATAGTAAGTCTTTTAAATTACTAGCGAAAACTCTTATCGCTTCAAGCTCTGCAGCTTCTCGTAATCTAAGTTTTAAATCTAGATCAATGCGGGTAAAAAGCTTTATTTTCCAGGCAAATCGGGCAGTTTCTGCTAGCCAGATCTCCGCAAACTTTTTGTTATCCTTGATGTTAAGATGCTGGGCAACAAACTGGGTACAAAGCATATGCTCGTCTTTTTCGTCTGCACCGGGCTTTAGTGTTAATGACAATAGATTTTCATTGCGTCCCCGAAAAAGGGCTAATGCACGGTGTGATGGAATTTTATTGATGGCTTCCTGATAATCAAAATAATCTTTAAATTTTTCAGCGGCTTGTTCTTTCCCATTAATAACCGTGGCGTGAATAAAGCCTTTTTGCCAAACTCGTTCGCGTAATTCAGCTAGTAACTCAGCATTTTCAGAAATACGCTCCATAATGATTTGCCGAGCGCCATCCAGAGCAGTAGTGATATCAGGCACACCTTTTTCGGCATTAATAAAGTTCGTGGCGACTTGTTCCGGGATCAAGTTTCGGTCATTTAATAGTGCATCAGCTAGAGGCTCAAGCCCTGCTTCGCGGGCAATTTGGGCTTTTGTATGACGTTTAGGTTTGAAGGGTAAATACAAGTCTTCCAGTAGTGTTTTAGTGTCGGCCTCTTTAATGGCTTTTTCCAGTTCAGGTGTTAATTTTTCTTGTGAACTAATGCTATCGAGAATAGTTTTTCGTCGTTCGTTAAGTTCACGTAAATAACCTAAACGCTCTTCTAATTGCCTTAGTTGGGTATCATCCAATCCGCCAGTGACTTCCTTTCGATACCTTGAAATAAAGGGCACTGTAGCACCTTCATCTAACAAGGCAACGGCAGCACTGACTTGTTTGGTGTTCACAGATAAATCTTCGGCAATACGTTGGATTACGTCCATTTCTTAATTTCTTATGCAGGTTTAATTCGAAGTATTGTATCAGTTGGGTGTCAATTTCTTCTGGATTCTTGATGGCTTTAGTCAATCAAAGTAGCAGAAGCTTTTTTTCAAAAAAATAAATTTTAGATGGCAAGGGGCTTTTAGATAAATGCCACAGAGTATGAGGTTATGCAACTGCAAAATATATAGTTGTATAAATCAGCTACAGCAGACAGCTTTTCAGGTATCTAGAGCCCAAGGGGATTTTCAGGGTCTACACCATCCATAAAAGGTAAGCGTCTATTTTGATTGGTCAGTTGATATATTTTACCTAGCCAGTTGTTGAAAATTGCTTTTGCTGTATCTTTCCAAGTATTATCAATCTGATCGAGAATATGTGCTTCAGGAAACTCATTGAGTGGTTTGTTGGCGCTTTTCGCCCATCTGACATGCTCTTCATATTCAGAAAAAACTTGCTGTACAAGTTCATTAAAATAATTTTCAGGAAAAGGGGGGTAGTTAACTATTTCATTATGATAAAAGCGCATTATTTCCCGTTTATATTCTTTTAACAAGCTAATATCGTCATATTCAGGGTGGCCTTGAAAAAAAACAATACGAAAACCATCTGGACTAACTGCAAGATGAACACCTGCTTCTTTGCTGGCAGCCAAAACTTTGATGCCACATAGATTCATATCAGTTTCGAATATTTCGTTGAAACGTGAGTGCGGAACATCAAAGCGTGTGTTAATTTCAGCAACTAAGGGATGGCTTTTATTGATGAGTTTGTGGGGAAAAACCCCCCAACGTTTTGCAGGTAAACGGGTGCGTTCAATGCCGTAACAATGTTGGATGACGGCGTGGGTAGCAAGGCATGAGCAGAGTACAGACGTGACATTTTCCTTGGCCCAGGAAAAAACTTCAATCAAGGGTTCCCAAAAATCTTCTTCAGGTAAGTGTGCGTGTGTAACATTGGCCCCACTGATGATTAAAGCGTCCAAACCATCCAGCTTTATTTTTTCGAAGGACTCGTAATAAGTATCTATATGCGCTTGTGCTTCAGGACTTCTATTAAGACCAGCTACGGTAAAGGGATGGACGTGGAACTGAACAATTTGATTACAAGCACCTACCAAGCGAAAAAACTGTCTTTCAGTGGCCTCTAACGCAGCATCAGGCATCATATTGAGAAGGCCGATATGCATTTCCCTTATATCTTGTTGCGCAGCACGATCTGGCGCTAAAATGTCTTCCCCTTCTTCATGTAGGCGCTTAAAAGTGGGTAAATCAATATGGGCAACTAAAGGCATAATAGTGGCTCAAAAATGATCATAACTTTTTAGCCAATGCATCTGATATTAGACGGAGAAAATCAGCTTCATTTTTAACGGCGGCAACATCGTTAGCATCAACGGTATAGCCATACTGGTCTGCAATGGCTTGATAGCGAGGTAAGCGGGATTTAAATAATTCAGGAAAAACCCATGAAACAAATTCATCAGGAGGCATAAAATCAGTAGATGCATAGCCTTTCATGCTCATGAATTCATTGAGTTTGTCATCTAGAAAAGCTTCTCTATAATAAAGCGGCTTTGGGTCAGTTTTTGCGCGCTCAATAATAGTTTGTTCTAATGTAGGTGGTATTTTTATATAAATAACTAATGTATTTGTAGCCAGAGTTTCCAAAGAATTTGGGTTGTCTAGTTCACAAACACTCCCACCCGCATCATTGATAAAATGATGATAACCATAGATATCTTTGGCTTTATGAATAAACTCAGGGACGTCATTCATAGCAGCAACTTCTGCTTGATGATGCAATAGTTGTCGACGTTTGAATTCTTTCAAAGATAAGCCGCCCTTGAAAGGATCACCAACTTTACCCAAAAAAGTTGAAACAGGTGCAAGATTATCAACAGTTATTTTATTGGAAATATAAATAGAGTCAGACAATAATAATTCCCGTAAAAATGGAACGCTCATTGCTTGCCTTTTAATATTGTCGAGAATAGGCTCCCTAAGATATTTTGTACCTATTCTGTAATCACCAGAATAATGAAACCACTTAGCTTTGGGTAGTTTATTGGCTAGCGTGGTTTTACCAGCACCGGACATCGCCAGTAAGGTAATTCTTTTTGATGGCCAGTCTAAAAACTCCTGAGGACTCATTTTCATGTAATAGATACCTTATTTATCCAGATAGTCATCGATGTCAATATCCTCAGGATTTGGTTTATGTTCATCCGTGTCTGTATAACCCATGTCATCAATTTCAAGATCGTCAAAAGGTGCGCTCCAGTCTTCAGGGGCTTCAATATAATCAAAAGTGGAGCTATACCAGCTGTCAGTATCATATTCTCCAATATCACCATTGATATATTGTACGTCAATTGAATCATCATTTTCATCAATGGCGACAATTTTAAATTTCAGATTGTTTTCTATGTCTTTGTACCAACTACCAATGATAGGGTCTGCTACTGTTGTCATGATGAATACCTCAAAGTTAATTAGAAAGTTCTATAAACTGTATAGGTTAGCCGGCCACGAAGAATATTATCTTTCTTAGGGGTGAAATAAGTTTGGTGGTTTATTAAAAATATATTAGCGCTATATCTTTAAAGATATTTATAAAGGAAGTGTAGCTTCTATGCAAGCGCCTATCTAAGTTCGAAGTTAAAACGCATGATTAGACTATTAAAAAAGTCATATAATTGGCCCCAACTTAATAAATATGTGAGGAGTTAGACTGATGACTCCATTACCTATAGATTTGTGATTTGAAGATCAATTGATGCCTTGCAAAATGAATTTTATGATGGTAAATATGACATGTCGATTTCTGGTTATTTAACTTTCAAAATAACACCAGTATTGACAAATTGAAGTTTACTTTCAATATAAGACTTAGGAGAGAATAAATGAAAAAAATTTTATCTGTAATTGCAGGAACTTTATTGTTTTTAAGCGTTACAGTTTTTGCTGAAGAGCATCTTAATGCAGCACTTGAACATGCTAACGCAGCAGTAACTGAAGGTAAAGCAGGCTCGGCTCCAAAGCTAGCTGTTCATGCAAAAGCAGCTTTGGATCATTCATTAGCGGCATCTCTTGTTGCTAAAAGCGTATCAAAAAACCATATTGATGCAGCATCTAAATCTTTGCAACAGGCTATTGATCATGCGGCTTTAAGTCATGTACAGCCGGCTACTAAAGCCTCTGAGGAGGCCGTGACTCATTTAAGTGCGGCTAAAAAATAATAGGCTTAGCTGATTGAAGGAAGCGGGCGGGTTATCTCGCCCGTTTTTTTTACTAATTTTCCGAGCAGGATTTTTCTTAAATATAGTGGTTTCTTAGCCTTCGTTGCCAACTGGGTTTATTTTGAGCGATAATAAGAAGTATGTAACATAAATTATCTTGCTAAATACCCTACAACACGCCATATGCTCAATTAAAGAGCCAATATGTAAGCTTTGGAATACGTTATGAAAAAAACCATGTACGAAAAAATTTGGGATAGTCACCTTGTGGTTGATGCGGTGGGTCAGGCACCTTTGCTTTATGTTGATCGCCACTTAATGCATGAGGTAACAAGTCCACAAGCTTTTGAAGGCCTAAGGTTGTCAGGGCGAAAAGTACGAAACCCACATAGTATTCTCGCAACAATGGATCACTGTGTTCCTACTAAAAATCGTCATTTGCCTATTGCTGACCCGATAGCAAAGAAACAAATTGAGACCATGGCTGAAAACTGCCTTGTTAACGGTTTGAATTTATATGACATGAAAAATCCGAATAACGGAGTAATTCATGTTGTCGTACCTGAGCATGGTTTTGTCCACCCAGGGATGGTCGTTGTTTGTGGAGATAGTCACACAGCGACTCATGGAGCGTTTGGTGCACTCGCCTTTGGCATAGGTACATCTGAAGTAGAGCATGTAATGGCTACCCAAACATTACCGCAAAAAAAATCCAAAACAATGCAGGTAGTGGTGAATGGCGAGTTATCCAAATATGCTTCTGCGAAAGATATTGCTTTGGCGATTACTGGAAAAATAGGTACTGCAGGCGGAACTGGTTACGTAATTGAGTATACCGGTTCGGCTATTAGAGGACTTTCTATGGAAGGCCGAATGACCTTATGCAATATGGCGATCGAAGCGGGCGCAAGAGCTGGATTAGTTGCTCCGGATGAAAAAACATTTGAATACCTTAAAGGACGTGAGTTTGCACCATCGGGCGAATATTGGGATCAGGCTTTAGCTTACTGGAAAAGTTTGGTAAGTGATGAAGGTTCAGTATTTGATGAAACTATCACATTATCTGCAAACGAAATTGCACCACAAGTGTCTTGGGGAACTTCACCAGAACAAGTTGTAGGGGTTGATGGTTTTGTACCCGCACCGGAAAGTTTTGCAGATGAAATAAAACGTAAAGCGTGTGAAAGTGCTTTGGCTTATATGGGATTGACACCTAATACAAAAATAACCGATATTCCGGTCGATCTTGTGTTTATTGGATCCTGTACTAATGGTCGTATTGAAGATTTTCGGATAGCTGCTCAAGTAACAAAAGGAACCAAGGTTGCTAAAGGCGTGATTGCAATTGCAGTACCTGGTTCCTATCATGTTAAGCAACAAGCTGAAGATGAAGGGTTGGATAAAATATTTATTGATGCGGGTTGGGAGTGGCGCGATCCGGGGTGTTCAATGTGTTTGGCAATGAATGGTGATGAGTTGACTAAAGGTCAGCGAAGCGCATCGACTTCAAATCGTAATTTTGAAGGTAGGCAAGGTAAAGGTGGTCGGACACATTTGGTTTCACCCGCAATGGCGGCGGCAGCGGCTTCTGCGGGACATTTTGTTGACATTCGCAACCTTTAACATATAAGTAGATTGGAAAAATTATGGAACCTTATAAAAAACATGAAAGTATCGCTGCTTTGATGGATCGTAGTAATGTCGATACTGATCAGATTATTCCAAAGCAGTTTTTAAAGAGAGTAGAGAGAAGTGGTTTTGGCGTGCATCTATTCCATGATTGGCGATTCAATGATGATGGCACTGATAATGTAACATTTGAGCTGAACAAGCCAGCCTTTAAAGGAGCTAGAATTTTGGTGGCTGGGGATAATTTTGGCTGTGGTTCATCCCGTGAGCATGCACCTTGGGCTATTGCCGACTATGGCTTTAATACCATTATCTCAACCAGCTACGCAGATATTTTTTATAATAATTGTTTTAAAAACGGCATCTTGGCTATAAAAGTCAATAAAGATCAGCTAGATAATCTGATGGCAGAGATAAACGCTAATCAAGGCGTTAGTTTTATTGTTGACTTAGAAAATCAGCAAGTTATTACGCCCGCAGGTAATGGTTTTAGTTTTGATATAGATCCTTTTCGTAAAGGTAATTTGTTAAGTGGATTAGATGATATTGGTTTGACTTTGAAGCATATTGATACAATCACCGAATATGAAAAGCAGCATAAACAAACTTATCCTTGGCTTTGGGCTTGATTAAGTTGTTAAGTAAAGAAAGCGTTGCTGTGAGAGTGATTAGTGCACTATTTTGGATGCAAAAAGTGATGTACGGAAAAACCAATCTTGGCCGAGGATGAAAGCATTTTTAGGTGCTTATCAAATGTTTTAGGCCATTAAAACTAACTTACTGCGCTAAAAATAAATCCGTAACCAGAAAAACACAGGTTAATAAAGTATGTCCACAGATTCAAGAACTATTCAACTGATGGACACTACGTTGCGTGATGGTGAGCAAACGCAGGGCGTATCCTTTACACCAACCGAAAAAGTTAATATTGCTAAGTTTTTATTGAATTCCTTGCGAGTTGATAGGATTGAAGTTGCTTCTGCACGTGTTTCTCAGGGTGAAAAAGAAGCGGTAACCAATATTAATCAATGGGCTAAACAAGAAGGTTTTGATGGCTGCGTTGAAGTTCTTGGATTTGTTGATCATACTAAAAGCGTTGACTGGATTCTGGAAACGGGTGGCAGAGTAATTAATTTACTTACTAAGGGTAGCGAAAAACATTGTCGTGAGCAATTAGGTAAAACACTTTTCCAGCATACTGAAGATATTATACGGACAGTAAATTATGCTTTGCATAAAGGTCTTAGGGTTAATGTCTACCTAGAAGATTGGTCGAATGGCTATCAGAATAGCCCAGACTATGTTTATGGATTAATGGATAATTTACGCCACATTGGTATTAATCACTTTATGTTACCTGATACATTGGGAGTCTTATCGCCTGATGAAGTATTCAATAATTTAAGTGATATGTGTTATCGCTATCCCGAGATTCAGTTTGATTTCCACCCGCATAATGATTATGGCTTGGCAACCGCTAATGCAGTAGCCGCTGTTCGGGCGGGCGTTAATTCTATACATTGTACTATTAATTGTTTGGGTGAGCGGGCAGGTAATGCCTCATTAGCCGAAGTTGCAGTCGTATTGCGAGATAAAATGAGCATGCAACTGTCTATTGATGAAAGCCATATCGTACGAATCAGTAATATGGTTGAAAGTTTTTCCGGGAAGCGTGTTGCGGCTAATGCACCAATTGTTGGGGCTGATGTTTTTACCCAAACGGCAGGTATTCACGCTGATGGAGATCAAAAAGGTGGCTTATATAAGACCAAATTGGGTCCCGAACGTTTTTCCCGTATTCGTAGCTATGCGTTAGGTAAGATGAGTGGTAAAGCGTCATTGAAAAAAAATCTGGAGCTTTTGGATCTTGATCTTTCGGAAGAGAATCAGAAAAAAGTTTTGGAGAGGATTGTTAGTCTTGGAGATTCAAAGCAGACTATCACGACAGATGATTTGCCCTTTATTATCGCTGATGTTTTGGAAAGTAAAAATTATCAACATATTAAATTGTTAAATTGTTCTATTACCAGTGGGCTTGATTTAGAATCTACGGCCAGTATAAGAGTCAATGTTAATAGTACCAAGCATGTTGCTTCAGGTTCCGGAAATGGCGGCTTTGATGCCTTTGTTGATGCTATAAACAAGGTAATGAGTTGTCATAATTATACCTTGCCTGGATTGGTTGATTACGAGGTGAGGATTCCCAAGGGTGGCCATGCCAGTGCTTTAACCGAGTGTGTCATTACTTGGGATTGTAGTGGTGAGTTACGCAAAACTCGAGCTGTTCACTCTAATCAGGTATTTGCCGGGGTTTTAGCAGCGCTTAAAATTATTAATATGCAGTTGCATGAACTCGATCTGACTTCACGAATAAATGATAGTTCATCCTAAATGTGAGTCTTGGTTTTACTAGTTAAGCCACATTCAGCTTTATTCATCGGCTTTGTAGGCTACACTGTGAAATATAAATTCATAAGAATCAGAGAGTTTCGTGATGAGTAAGCAAAAGTTATCGTTGCAAGAGCAGTTGTTAAAGTCTGGTTTAGTGAGTTCTGCGCATGCCAAAAGTGCTAAATCTGACAAGCATAAGCAAGTTCAACAGCAGCGTAATAATAATGTAAAAGTAGTTGATGAAGCAAAAGAACTCGTTAAAAAAGCACAAGCAGAAAAGATTGAAAGGGATAGAGAATTAAATCAATTAAGAGTGCAGTACGAAGAGCAAAAGCATCTGCTGGCACAAGTTAAACAGATAATTGAGCTTAATAAGTTACCTAAAGACCCTGATGGGTTGGCCTATCATTTCACCGATAATAATAAAATAAAAACGCTATATGTCTCTGAAACAATGCGTGAACAAATTATTCGAGGTAAGTTAGCTATTGTAAGGCTGGGTGAAGTCTATGAAGTAGTTTCATCTGACGTAGCAGAAAAAATAATTGTACGACATATAGCGAGTGTTATTGTAGATAACGAGCATCTCGCTATTGATGTAAAGAAAGAAGATGATCCTTATGCGAACTATCAAATTCCAGATGATTTGATTTGGTAACAAGCTTAGCTGAAAAAGGGAGTAAGTCTGATAGAGACTTTTCCCTTTTTTATAGTTATTTTTTAGTCGTTTCTTGTTTTATAAGTTGATCCATAACTTCAATCATCTTTTCATGCGATCCTGCCAATGTACCATTGGTTTTGTATTTGCCATTGATAATGATGGCAGGAACGCCTGTTATGCCATAGCGAGCGGCCATGAGAGGCGCTTGGCGCATTTTTGAATCAACAACAAAAGAGTTATAAGCTTCTTTGAATTGTGTTTCATTAACACCATGAGTAAGAAAAAACTTGGCTAAGGCTTCTTCAGTATCCAGGCTTTCTTTTTTGTTTTGTATTGCATCAAATAAATCAGCATGAACTTTATCAACAACACCTAATGCTTCAGCTGTGTAATAGGCTTTGGCATGCTTGCTCCAAAGCTCATTAAATGCAGCAGGTTGGCGGATAAATTCAACATTTTTAGGTAGATTCTTTGACCATTTGTCGAGTAACGGCTCAAAGCTGTAGCAATGTGGGCAACCGTACCAAAAAAATTCAATAACTTCAATTTTATCAGGATGTTGAGTGGGCTGAGCGGGCGATATTATTTCATAGCCTTTTGGTTCTGCTTGTAACAAAGAACAAAATAATAATAGAACGATCGGTAAAATCTTTTTAATCATGGTTTAGTCCTTAATTAATCGTGTCTTCAGGGTAAAAAACAATAAGAAAGCTAAGATGCTTTTAAAGGTGTTCTTATTTCATCATCGAAATTCTATAAGATAAGGCTTTTATTTCTTCATCAGTCATTTTTTTAGCAATCATATGCATCATGTTGTCTGGATTATTCGTACGAGCACCAGATTTAAAATCAGTAAGAGTTTGTATCAAATAATCGGCGTGTTGAGATTTTAATGCCGGAAATGCTGCGGGTTTGTTACCTTCCCCTAAAGGGCCATGGCAAGCAATGCATGCTGACACTTCTCGGGTTAAATCACCATTACGATATAGGTCGGCGCCTTGAGCAATAATAGTTTGAATATCGACTTTGCTGTTAGATTTTTTATCTTCTTTATCCTCTTCATCATCTATAGCTTGGTTTAGAATTGGCAATTCGTTCGATGATATTTTTTGGTTAGCATAGTAAGTTGCAATATCAACAATATCTTCCTCACTTAAGCCCGAAGCAATAGCCGACATCATGGGATTTTTTCGGGCACCACTTTTAAATGCTTGTAATTGTTTTATTAGATAGGAAGAATGTTGCTCTGCAAGCTTTGGGAATGTTGATACTATGCTGTTACCATTATCACCGTGACAACTGACACATGCCTCTGATTTTTCTTTTCCTGCGTTAATGGAGTCTTCTGCATGTAAAATACCTGTAGTGCTGGTGAAAGCCAGGGCTATTGAAAGTGCCAACAGTTTTTTTTTCATTGAATTCCCCTTTGGAATAAATTTAGTCATGTTACGGTAGCCTTTTAATACATGAGTGATGGCTATTTTCTGTAGCCAGATTCTACCCTAATTAGTAAGCTTAAGCGAGGCAACGATGAACCCAGTTTATCATCAAGCAAAATTTATCAATAGTTCACCTGATCTAAAGGATACACCGGAAGATCAGGGTCGAGAAGTCGCATTTGCGGGGCGCTCAAATGCAGGAAAATCAAGCGCAATTAACACCTTAACGCGACAAAATGGATTGGCCAGGACCAGTAAAACACCTGGTAGAACGCAGATGCTCAATTTCTTTGAAATAAATGAGCAACAAAGATTTGTAGATTTACCTGGTTATGGTTATGCGAAGGTGCCAGTGGTTGTGAAAAAAAAATGGCACGAACTAATGGAAAAGTATTTAACCAGACGTAAATCATTGTGTGCAATCATATTGGTTATGGATGTCCGACACCCATTAACCGAGTTCGATTGGCAGATGGTTGAATGGTGTCAGCATACAGGATTAGCATTACATATATTGTTAACGAAAGCGGATAAACTGACTTACGGAGCAGCAAAAAATACTTTACTACAAGTTCAAAAGGAACTTAATGATAGTAATTTTCCATTGACGATACAGTTGTTTTCAGCACTAAAAAAAACAGGTGTTGATGAAGTCCATCAAGCCCTTGATCTTCTGTTTAATCAAGTTGAACAGACAGAGCCAGCGTCGGAATAAAATATTCAATAAGGCTCACTAAGTATTAACTATTTAATAAATATTGAAAATTAACTGTCAGACTGAATGTTTAGTGTGCTTCGTCCCAATTATTACCCGTACCTATGTCAACAATCAGAGGAACGCTAAGATTGGCTGCAGAGCACATGATATCTCTGATGATAGTGGTATATTGATTTACCTTATTTTCTGCAACTTCGAATACCAGTTCATCATGAACTTGCATAATCATTTTGGCATCTGGTACATCTGTTATTAGCCAATGGTCGACAGTAATCATTGCCCGTTTGATAATATCTGCTGCTGTGCCTTGCATGGGGGCATTAATAGCGGTGCGCTCAGCGTATTGCCGACGAACTGCATTACGTGACTTTATTTCTGGTAAATATAAACGACGACCAAATAGAGTTTCAACATAACCTTGTTCACGAGCTTGGTCTTTAATATTGTCCATATAATTTTTAACGCCTGGGTAGCGGGTAAAATATAAATCTATATACGATTGGGCTTGGCTTCGTGATAAACCGAGTTGTTGTGCCAGTCCAAAAGAAGACATGCCGTAAATCAGTCCAAAATTAATAGCCTTTGCAGACCGGCGTAAATCAGTGGTTACTTGATCTAGTTCTACTCCAAATACTTCTGCTGCTGTTGCTTTGTGTATATCTTCACCTCCTCCGAATGCTTTAAGTAAGCCTGCATCAGCAGATAAATGTGCCATTATCCGTAGTTCAATTTGTGAATAATCAGCGGCCACTATCTTATAATTTTGTGGAGCAATAAAAGCTTGTCTTATTTTACGACCTTCTTCACTGCGGATAGGTATGTTTTGTAAGTTGGGATTGGAAGATGATAATCTGCCGGTAGCTGTAACTGCTTGGTGATAAGAGGTATGTATGCGGCCTGTTATATCATCAACCTGTTGTGGAAGCTTGTCGGTGTAGGTCGATTTTAATTTACTTAAGCTACGGTAATCAAGAATCACTTTGGGCAGAGGGTAATCAATAGCTAGTTCCTGAAGAACTGACTCTTCTGTTGATGGTTGACCCTTGGGTGTTTTCTTTAAAACGGGGAGTTTTAGCTGATCATAGAGGATATCTTGAATTTGTTTGGGAGAGCTCAGATTAAAAGTGTGTCCCGCAAGGTCATGAGCTTGTTGCTCAAGGGCAATAATATGATTGGCCAGTTCCAGACTTTGTATGGATAACATGTCTGTATCAATAAGCACGCCATTGTTTTCAATACGAGTAAGCACACTGATAAGGAGTATTTCTATTTCAGTGTATAGCGCAAGCAAGGTTGGATGCTGGTGAAGTTTAGTCATTAGTGTTTGGTGCAGTTGCAAGGTGATATCTGCATCTTCAGCAGCATAGGTTGCTGCTTGTTCAATGGTAACTTCCTGAAACGGAATTTGTTTGGCACCTTTACCGGCGACGTCTTCATAATGAATGGTTGTGATGCCCAGATATTCTTTAGCGAGATCATCCATATTATGTTTGGTGGCGGTACTGTTTAATACATAAGATTCCAGCATAGTGTCGTGTGTTATACCTCGAAGTGTTATGCCATGATTGGCTAACACGTGGGCATCATATTTAAGGTTTTGTCCCAGTTTGGCTTTATGTGAGTTTTCTAGTAGGGGGCGAAGTTTTTCTAGAATTTCGTTACGATCAAGTTGATCTGGTACTCCCGTATAATTATGCGCTAGAGGGATATAAGCCGCTTTTCCTGGAATTACCGAAAATGAAACGCCTACAATTTCTGCTTTATTATAATCAAGACTGGTAGTTTCTGTATCGAAGGCAAATAGTTCAGCATTTTCGAGTAGTTCAAGCCATTGTCCAAATTGTTGATAAGTTAGTACAGTGTCGTAGGTGGAGTCAAAAATGATGGGCTTATCTTCGATTATTGTTACTTTAGTGTCTACGTTGGTGTCCAACGTTTTGAACCATGAAAGAAAACCTAGTGTTGCTAAGAGATTTTTTAATTCATCAATATTTATGGGGCAACGTTTTAAATCGTCCATGGTATAAGGTAAATCAAGATCACATTTGATTGTTGTTAGCTGTTTGGCTAATGGCAATTGATGCAGACTGGCGCGGAGACTTTCACCTATTTTACCGGTAATTTTATCGGCATTAGCCGCTAGATTTTCCAAGGTTTGGTACTCTTCTAACCATTTCGCAGCAGTTTTAGGACCAACTTTAGGTATGCCGGGAATGTTGTCGCTACTATCGCCCATTAATGCTAGGTAATCAATAATCTGTTCTGGTTTTACACCAAACTTATCGATGACACCTTGAATATCCATTCGTGTGTTGGACATAGTGTTTTCTAAGATTATATTTTCGGTGACTAACTGCGCCATATCTTTATCACCGGTAGAAATAATTACCTTGAAACCCTGTTTTTCAGCAAATTGTGCTAGTGCACCCAAGACATCATCAGCTTCTACCCCAGATTCCATAATTAAAGGCAAGCCCATGTTGCGAATCAATTCGTGCAGAGGCTTTATTTGAACGCGGAGATCCTCCGGCATAGGTGGTCTGTGAGCCTTGTATTGATCATAGAGATCATTACGGAAGGTTTTTCCGGGTGCGTCAAAAACAACGGTGATGTATTCACTTTGATAGTCTGCTATCAATTTGCGCAACATGTTGGATACACCATATATTGCATTGGTCGGTTCGCCCTGAGGATTAGTTAAGGGTGGAATTGCATGATATGCGCGAAATAAAAAGGAGGAGCCGTCGACTAAAATCAGACTTTTTTGTGTTTGTTGTGACATAGGGGGGGTAGCTGCAAGGTGAAAAAGCCTAATAGATTATCTTAACTCGTTCAGTGAATTTATCGTAGGTTTAAAACCTGATTTTAGCTTAGGTAAACTGAACGATTGGCGTTACAGTTTAATTTTTATCAAGTTTTACGGCTCACATCTATTATATTGGGTGCACAATTAATTTTAGTGAGAGTTTGGCTTAATTGATCTGTATTCTCAATTTGAATAGTCAGATGTAAAGTCGCTGAAAAATCGGGATGGGTATTTAGTGCGGCGTTCAGTATATGAATTTTTGAATGGGCTAAAATTTGTGACACATTAGTCAATAAATTTTGAGCATTAAAAGCATGGATGACAATTGGAACAGCGTGACTGGCCTTTTTTTCTCCCCAAGCGACTGAAATAAGTTGAGGTTGTTTTTCAATGCTTAACTGCGTGATATTTTTACAATCTTTGCGGTGCACGGTAATACCTTTATGGTGCGAAATATAACCAATAATGTCATCGCCCACTACCGGTGAACAACAGTGGGCAAAAGTTGTTTGTACATTATCAATGCCGGCAACTGTAACGACTGATTTTGCCGGAGAGACGTTCAACTGGATGTTGGTTTTTATAGTCTCAAATTCGGGTATTTTAAAGTAACCAGCAAGCTGGCGGCTATTAATATCACTGCGTCCGATGGCCTCAAATAAAACATCACTGTTGGGTTGTTTAAAATAGTGAAGCATGTCGACAAAGTTAAGTGTTTTTAATCCCAGTCGCTTACTTTCCTTATCAAGAATGGCCTTGCCGCGGGCTATGTTTTCTGTTTGCTGTTGATTTCTGAACCAATTTTTTACCCTGCTGATAGCACGTGATGATTTTAAATAGCCTAGATTAGGATTAATCCAGTTATGGTTAGGCGCTGCTTCCTTAGTTGTTAGAATTTCTATTTGCTCTCCAGATTTGAGAGTGTATGTGAGAGGCACAATTTTGCCATTGATTTTTGCACCACGGCAACGATGACCAATTTGGGTATGAACAGCATAAGCAAAATCTAGCGGTGTTGAACCTTTTACTAGATCTATTAATTTACCGGTAGGTGTTAAAACATAGACTCTGTCGTTAAATAGCTCGCTACGAAAGTCATCAGTTAGTTTTTCATCATTTTGCTTTTCTTCCAGTAACTTGCGTAAAGTAGTTACGCTTTTTTCCATTGCTACTGTCTGTTTACCCCCTTCTTTATAGGACCAGTGTGCGGCAATGCCAAGTTCTGCATAGTTGTGCATTTCCTGAGTGCGAATTTGAACCTCAATACGATTGCCTTGGGAATCTAAAATAACAGTGTGCAATGATTGATAACCATTTTCTTTGGGGTTGGCAATATAATCATCAAACTCTTTGGGAATGTATTGCCATAAGCTATGAACAATGCCCAAGACAGTGTAGCAATGAGTCAAGTTATCGACAATTACACGGACGGCTAACAAGTCATATAGCTCTTCTATACCCAGTTGTTTACGGTGCATTTTTTTCCAAATGCTATAAATATGTTTGGGACGACCATAACAACTGCTGGATATGTTTTCTCCACTAAGATGGTTTTGTAAAAGCTCAATAAAACCATTGATACAGTTTTCTCGTTGTACCCGATTATTGGCAAGAGACTTGGCAATTTGATGATACGTTTCCGGCTCCAAGTACCGAAAAGCCAAATCTTCAAGTTCCCATTTAAACTGATGAATACCTAAGCGGTTGGCAATGGGGGCATAGATGTCGAGAGTTTCCTGAGCTATGAACTTACGGAGTTCATAGGATTCTTTTGGTAAATTTCGAAGTCGTTGAATTCGATAGGCCAGCTTTATTAATACGGCCCGAACATCTTGGGTCATGGATAAAAGCATACGTCGTAACGTTTCAACCTCGGTGGGTTTTGTTGTCATTTCTGGCGAATAAACAGTCAGTTTATTCAGCCAGTTAACATCCTTTACAAGTGCCGTAATAGTGTCGCCAAATAATTCTTTAATGTTGGGCTGAGGATTGAGCTGAGATAGTCGAGGATCGCTCAATATGGCGGCCAGTATGGTTATAAAGTCAACATTGTATTCCCTTAAAACACCAGCTACATCAATGCCTTTGGGACGATCATAATGCGAGTCATCAGGAATTTTTCCAATAATCTCTAGTGCTTGCGCTATTTTAATTTTTTCATTAGCTGAAAAATAATCGTTAAAAGTGTTTTGATTGTGATCAGTTCTTTTTTGCATGAGTTTTTAGAATAACGATTACTGAAACTTTAGAATGACCTAGTGCATAGTAGATTTTTAGGTCTCTAGTAAATCATATTGTATGCCTAACTGGCACTATGCTTTATTGATTATTTAAAAACTTCAGCGGAAATTTAATAGAACGTCATTTGGAATTAACTCATTGCTCTATACTTGAAACAGTTGATGAAATAATCACTATAAAGCTTTAGTTTCAAATTAACACCTGTAGTAGAAAATGGTTACGATAATTCCGGGAAAATCAATATGGGCTCTATTTATGGCTGGCTATCAACATTAGAGACACCTTCGTTGCCTCATTGGGTTGATAGTCAGCGTGTAGCATCTAAATGTTTAACAACAGCAGTTTGTAAAACCGATTTCATTTGCCATGAAATGGCTGAGGTAGCAGGACATGGTATAAATCAAGTGCCTTCAGTTTATCAATCGGCTAAATACTTGGTAATACTTGAAGGATCTCCACAATGGCAAGATGCTGAATTAGCAGAATTTGCAAAAAGTCACTGCGCCGCACAAGCGTTAGCTAAGGGTTTTATACGAGATGGACGTTCGGTTCTGAATAAGGTTAAAGGTCCATTTGCATTATGTTTGTTAGAGCCTGAGCGTCGTTATGCTTTATTGGCGATCGATAGGGTTGGTGTTCGACCCTTAGCTTTTTATTGGCAGAACGGGTTATTGGTATTCGGTTCTGAACTTGATCAAATTATCGGTCATCCTATGGTTAAATCAGCGATTGACCCACAATCTATTTTCAATTACTTGTATTTTCATGTGATTCCAAGTCCCGGAAGTATTTATAGTGGTATTTCGAAACTTCAGCCCGGCGAATTTTTAGAATTTAATAACGGACAACTTACCCGCGATTTCTACTGGCAATTACGATATAACGATAGTCACTGTTCAAAAAAAGAACTGCTTGCACAATTACAAGCACAATTGGAACAATCGGTTGCTGTCTGTGAACCCGATCAGCAGACTGGAGCTTTCTTGAGTGGAGGGCTTGATAGTAGTACGGTGATCGGGTTTTATCAAAAAATAGCGAATCGACCTATTGATGCTTTTACGATGGGTTTTGATGCCGATGGTTACGATGAAATGGAATATGCGCGAATTACTGCTGCGCATTTTAAGGTTAAGCTACATGAGTACTATGTTACTCCAGCTGATGTATTGCAGGCCATGCCTCTAATCGCAAAGACTTATGACGAGCCTTTTGGTAATGATTCTGCGGTGCCTGCCTATTATTGTGCGAAGTTTGCTCGTGAATTG
>CAJAHC010000195.1 GCA_903939355.1 uncultured Methylococcaceae bacterium
GCAGGATTAAGTGCAATAAATACTCTTAAATTAGATGGGGTAACCTTCACGACAGGAGGAGCAAATCAAGTAACTAAAGCAAATCTAGGCAATGTTGATAATACAGGATGGCTACCAATCAACTTCGCATCTCTACAAGGTGGCTCACCAATATCTAGCCTACCCATAGACCCAGTTAACACAATAGCTGATAGAACTAAACCAACAATGACAGACCTAGTATATCGTTATATATGTTCTGAAAAAACACTTGGATATGAAATAGATGCTGTACTAGAAAGCACTGCCTACACTATCACAGATCTTAAAATGCAAGGAGATGGAGGTAATAACGATAGTTATTATGAAGTAGGTACAAATCTAGAATTATTTAATATGGAAAGCCCATTACTCGCTGGTACCTATACAATTGTCGGACCAGATCACTTACCTTACAGAACAGTTATTGGTGAAGATGGTCTTGAGTGGCTTGACCGAAACCTCGGTGCTACACAGGTTGCTTCATTATACAATGACACAGCATCATACGGACATTATTATCAATGGGGACGATATGCAGATGGACATCAGATAAAAGATAGTACTTCAATTACAGGACCTGTGAACACTGATACCCCCGGTTCTTCTTTTGTTAAAGTAGCAAACGCCAATCCTTGGGACTGGCGTGCACCGGCACAGACATTATGGTTAGGAGTAGATGGGAAAAACAACCCATGTCCTTCTGGGTTTAGAATACCTACAAAAGATGAATTGGCACATCTTTTCAGTCATATAAATAATTTCACAACAGCAACCTGTGGATCTACTTCTTCTTGTTTAACTACCGCTGTTGGTTCATCATTAAAACTTCCTTCAGGTGGCTACCGCGACTACAGTAGTGCTGGTCTTGGTAGTCAGGGCAGTACCGGCTACTACTGGTCGAGTACTGTTAGTGGTGTTTACGCCTACAGTCCGGTCTTTAACGCGACTAGTGTGTACCCTACCTATGGCAATTACCGCGCGTACGGATTGTCCGTTCGTTGCCTAAAGGATTATTAATTTTTTAATTTGACACTTTGGTCCTTTTCTTTTTTAGAAAAGGACACGGGAATTTTTTTTGAAAGTTATCCACATAAACTTTAAAAAAACCTTAGAAATTGGTATAATGATCATACTGAACTTTATAAGGTCGAAACTTAAAAAAGTTAATTATTATTAATCTCGACGCTAAGTTGGGAAAAAAATTATTATGAATAACATTTGGTTTACATGGGGTCAAGTTTTCAATGCATCACTTCAAGAATTATGGTGGGGCTTTGTTCAATTTGCACCAAAACTTATTATTGCTATCGTTTTCTTTATAGTCGGCTGGGTTTTAGGTTCTCTTATTGCAAAAGCATTTGAACATGTTTTCACAGCTTTAAAAATTGATAAATTATTTCAATCAATAAAGGCTGATGAGTTTATGCATAGAGCTGGGATGAATTTAAATACTGGATATTTTGTTGGACAAGTAATTAAGTGGTTTGTGGTTATCGTATTTTTACTTCCATCTTTAAATCTAGTAGGCTTGGATTCAATTTCTGCCTTTTTGAAAGATGATGTTCTTGGATTTTTGCCAA
>CAJAHC010000196.1 GCA_903939355.1 uncultured Methylococcaceae bacterium
CCTCTTAATGGCAGTGCCATTTTTATGGGGCCGGAAGAATCAATGCAAGTACAGCGAGACTTGGGTTCAGATATAGTGATGATCTTTGACGAATGTACACCCTATCCAGCAACTCTTAAAGAAGCTGCCGATTCTATGCGTTTATCATTGCGTTGGGCTGAGCGTAGTAAAAAAGCGCATGGGGATAATCCCTCGGCACTATTTGGTATTGTGCAAGGAGGCATGTATGAGCATTTACGTTATGAGTCCATAGAAGGCTTATTGGATATTGGTTTTGATGGTTATGCCATCGGTGGTTTGTCAGTAGGTGAGCCTAAAGATGAAATGATGGCAACACTGGATGTTATTCATAGCAAAATGCCGCTTGATAAGCCGCGTTATTTAATGGGTGTGGGTACACCTGAAGATCTTGTCGAGGCGGTTAGGCGGGGTATTGATATGTTTGATTGTGTAATGCCTACCCGCAATGCACGTAACGGGCATTTGTTTACCCGTTTTGGTGTGGTAAAAATTAGAAACAGTCAATATGAGTTTGATAACAAGCCATTGGACGAGTCTTGTGGCTGTTATACTTGTCAGAATTATTCAAGAGCTTATTTGCGTCACCTAGATAAATGTAAGGAGATGTTGGGCTCAAGGCTGAATACTATCCATAATCTGTACTATTATTTGACACTAATGGAAGGCATGAGAGATGCCATTGAAAAACAAGAGTTGGGTAATTTTGTCAGGGAATTTTACCAACAACGAGAAAAAGCTATGCCTTCTATGGCATAATAAGCAACTTTGCTAATTACTATATTAATCGAGGATAATCATGAGTTTTTTTATATCTGACGCGTTAGCGGCTGCACCTGCTTCAGCCCCACCAGGCATAGAAGGTATGTTGTTTCCACTGGGTATTTTAGTGTTTTTTTACTTTTTGTTTCTACGTCCTCAATCCAAACGTACTAAGGAAAAGAAACAAATGATTGCTGCCATGAGTAAGGGTGTTGAAGTCGTAACATCGGGTGGTATTCTTGGTAAAGTAGTTGATCTTGACGATAATTTCGTAAAAATTGAAGTCGCCGATAATACGTTTATTCAGGTGCAACGCCAAAGCATTGAAAGCATGATGCCAAAAGGAACTTATAAAGCAATAACCAAAAAAGTTGTTAAAGCTTAATGACTCTAGGTCAAAGCTAGTCTGCCACAGCTTCTATTTAAGCTAAAGTACGGTTTAATTATTGGAATAACACATGCAAAACCATTTCCCCCTTTGGAAGAATTTATTTATCTTGATTGTTTTTGGTGTAGGGCTTATCTATTCTTTGCCAAACTTATACGGTGATGATCCCTCTGTTCAAGTGTCATCAACGCAAACTGCCAGTATAACTCAGGAGCAAGCAAACAACATTGACTCTGAGATTAAAGCGGTAGGCGCTCCTGTAAAAGCATTTGAGTTTAAAGACGGACGTGTTTTAGCACGCTTTAATAATACTGATGATCAGCTCAAAGTGGCTGATTTATTGAGAGAAAAAATGGGGAGCAACTATACGGTTGCCTTAAATTTAGCGCCTACGACACCGAGTTGGTTGCGTGCATTAGGAGCAAATGCCATGTATTTGGGTCTCGATTTGCGTGGTGGGGTGCATTTCTTACTGGAAGTGGATATGGATGCGGCCGCCAGACAAGCTGAAGACCGATACACTGATGATGTTCGCCTTGCCTTAAGAAGCGAAAAGTTACGTTATCAATCTGTTACCAAAGATGGCGGCTTCATCAAGGTAGTCCTTAAGACTGCTGACGATAAAGCAACACTTTTGGCTCTACTGGATAAAGATTTTCGTACTTTGGATATTACAGAGCCAGAAATGCAAGACCAGGTTTGGCTTAAAGTATCTGAAAAAGAAGTCCGCGAAATCAAGAAATTTGCAGTTGCGCAAAACATGACTACCTTACGCAATAGGGTAAATGAATTAGGGGTTGCAGAGCCAGTTATTCAGCAACAAGGTGATAACCGAATTATGGTTCAATTGCCTGGCGTACAAGATACTACGCGTGCAAAGGAAATTTTGGGCACGACAGCTACCTTGGAATATCGCTTGGTTGATGTTGAGCATGATGTGCAACAGGCGGTTGCGGGGCATGTTCCGGTTGGCAGTCGCTTATATTATGAAAAAAATGGTAATCCAATACTTTTGGATCGTCGGGTGATTGTTACGGGCGATCAAATTGTTGATGCGTCTTCCGGTGTTGATGACGATAGCAGACCTTCGGTCAATATTTCATTAAATGGCGTTGGTGCTGCAAAGATGGCCAAAACCACCCAAGTTAGCGTCGGTAAGCCTATGGCTGTCGTTTTTATTGAATATAAAGTTGAAACTAAAACCGTCAATGGCCAAAAAGTACGCCATAAGGAGAAGGTTGAAAAAGTTATCAATGTTGCAACTATTCAGGGTGTATTTAGTAAGCGCTTTCAAACTACTGGTTTAGATAGCCCACAAGAAGCGCGCAACTTATCGTTGTTATTAAGAGCGGGAGCATTGGCGGCACCGGTTGATATTGTCGAAGAACGTACAGTAGGCCCAAGCCTTGGTCAAGATAACATTGATAAAGGCATGTTGTCATTTGTTGTAGGCTTTGCTTTGGTCGTATTGTTTATGGCAGTTTATTATCGTCTGTTTGGGATGATTGCAAATTTGGCGCTGGCATTTAACGTAGTTATCGTTGTGGCAATTTTGTCGATGTTGCAAGCAACGTTAACGTTACCAGGTATCGCCGGTATTATTTTGACCGTGGGTATGTCAGTTGATGCTAACGTGTTAATTTTTGAGCGGATTAAAGAAGAGATCAGGAATGGTGTGACGCCACAAGCAGCTATATTCATTGGTTATGATAAAGCCTTTGCAACTATTCTTGACTCCCATTTTACCAATCTGGTGGTCGCTGTAGTTCTATTTGCCTTTGGTACAGGTTCAGTTAAAGGTTTTGCCGTAACCTTAATTATCGGGATTTTGTCATCCATGTTTACTGCAATCACCGGTACACGTATGGTTATTAACTGGACATACGGTAATCGTAGAGTTGAGAAATTGTCTATTTAAGTTGGGGTGCTGTCTGGGCAATATTATGATTACCCAGGTACAAGACAAACATAAAAAAGGGCAGCCACAAGGGATTGCCTCTACTTTTGGAAGGTTACAATGAAGATAACAAATATAAATTTTATAGGTAATCGAAATATAGCACTGATCTTTTCCAGTGTTCTTATGATTATTTCGATAGGCTCACTTGCTGTCCGTGGTTTGCAAATGGGTATTGATTTTACAGGTGGTACACTCATCGAAGTTGGCTATCAAAAGCCGGCAGACTTAACCGTGCTAAGAAATACGTTGGATTCTGAGGGTTTTGATGATGCCACAGTGCAAAATTTTGGCACGGCAAAAGATGTTTTGATTCGTTTAAAACCACATGAAGGGGTTAGCAGTGCCGATTTAAGCTCCAAGGTGCTTGAGGCTATTAACAAAACTACTGCAGAACCTGCCAGTGTAAGACGGGTAGAGTTCGTAGGGCCGCAAGTCGGAGATGATTTGGCGGAGGATGGTTTTTTGGCGTTGTTATATTCAACGATAGGTATTTTAATTTATATTGCTTGGCGTTTTGAGTGGAAATTCTCTGCTGGAGCTGTGATTGCGACAATTCACGATGTTATTGTTACGTTGGGATTTTTTTCTATTTTGGGATTAGAGTTTGATTTGACAGTATTAGCGGCAGTTTTGGCGTTAATTGGTTATTCTTTAAACGATACAATTGTGGTTTACGATCGTATCCGTGAAAATTTTCGTTTATTAAGAAATAAATCGACTGAAGAAATTATGAACATTTCGGTTAATGTAACGTTAAGCCGAACCATTATGACGTCTTTGACGGTCATTTTGGTGCTGGTATCATTATTTTTCCTTGGTGGTGAAATTATACATAACTTTTCCGTAGTGCTTTTGTTTGGTGTATTTTTTGGTACCTATTCATCTATTTTTATTGCCAGTCCTATGGCTTTATTATTAGGAATTAGCGCTGAAGATTTAATGATTCCGGTTAAAGAAGGCTTGGATATAGATGGTAGACCATAGGATATAAACTTTCCCTTTATCAGCCTAACTGATTGCTGATCGGGTATAATTTACGATTCAATTATTTTATTTAATGTTACTTTGGAGTTTTAGAAAACAATGGCTATAGAACGCACTTTCTCAATTATTAAACCTGACGCTGTCGCAAAAAATGTTATCGGTGAAATTTACAGTCGCTTTGAAAAAAACGATTTAAAAATTGTTGCAGCAAAAATGCTGCACCTGACTCAAGAACAAGCTGAAGGTTTTTATGCGGAACATAGTGAGCGTGGTTTCTTTAAGGATTTAGTTGCATTTATGGTTTCAGGCCCGGTGATTATGCAAGTATTGGAAGGCGAAAATGCGGTTCTTAAACACCGTGAAATAATGGGCGCCACTAATCCAAAAGAAGCAGCTGAGGGGACTATCCGTGCTGATTTTGCTGCCAGTATCGATGAAAATGCAGTACATGGATCCGATGCAGTAGACACAGCTAAAAGAGAAATCTCTTACTTTTTCTCAGACAGTGAAATCTGTGCAAGAACCCGTTAACCCCCAAAAATTTAATTTACTCGATTATGACAGAAAGGGTCTTGCGGCCTTTTTTGTCAATTTAGGCGAAAAACCTTTCCGCGCAACTCAATTACTTAAGTGGATTTATCAGGAAGGCGTAGAAGATTTTGATTTAATGACTAATTTAAGTAAGTCGTTGCGAACTTATTTAAATGAAAATTGCTACCTAGCTACGCCAGCGATTGTGATAGAGCAAATTGCCAGTGATAGTACGCGTAAATGGGCATTGGAAACCAGTTGTGGCAATCGGATCGAAACAGTTTTTATTCCCGAAGAAGGGAGAGGTACTTTGTGCGTATCATCACAAATTGGCTGTGCGTTAGCCTGTACTTTTTGTTCAACTGCCCAGCAAGGTTTTAATCGAAACTTAACGACGGCAGAGATCATTGGCCAAGTAATCGTTGCTCAAGAACGATTAGGAATGAC
This sequence comes from uncultured Methylococcaceae bacterium, assembly GCA_903939355.1. Taxonomy (GTDB): domain Bacteria; phylum Pseudomonadota; class Gammaproteobacteria; order Methylococcales; family Methylomonadaceae; genus Methylobacter_C. Next base: position 5,091 of record CAJAHC010000196.1, read on the forward strand.
AAAAAAAATTACTAATGTTGTTATGATGGGGATGGGAGAGCCCTTGCTCAATTTTGATAATGTTGTTGCCGCTATGAATTTAATGATGGATGATTTTGCGTTTGGACTTTCCAAGCGAAGAGTGACTATCAGTACATCAGGAGTAGTGCCTGCGATGTATCGGTTAACACAAGCTTGTGATGTAAGTCTTGCCGTATCATTACATGCTGTAACTGATGAGTTAAGGAATGAATTGGTTCCTATTAATAAAAAATACCCTTTAAAGGAGTTAATGGAAGCATGCAGGGATAATGCGAAGATAGCGCCACGTCGCACTGTTACTTTTGAATATGTCATGCTCGAGGGGATTAATGATTCGATGGATGATGCTCGCGGGCTTATTAAATTATTAAAAACTGTTCCGGCAAAGCTCAACTTGATCCCTTTTAATCCTTTCCCTAATAACGCTTACAAATGTTCAAGCAAAGAAGTTATTAATAGATTCAAAACAGTCTTAAACGATGCAGGAATAGTGACGACAGTCAGAAAAACTCGTGGTGAAGATATTGACGCGGCTTGTGGACAATTGGTTGGACAAGTTGAAGATAAAAGTCGAAGACATCTTAAAATTAAGGTGGTGGGTTCAGAGCGTGCAGCCTGATTTCTCAGTGTTCTGGGGTTGGTTTCCGCGTAGTTTCTTCTTGGCTATTATATTATCATCATGTTCATTACTAAATAAAGATGATAAAAGTAACGACTCTGCCAGTATCTATTTGCAACTGGGGGTCCGTTACATGGATCTTGGGAAACTGGAAATAGCTAAGGAAAATTTACTACTAGCACAAGAAAAAGATCCGAGTAATCCCCAGGTGCATAATGCCTTTGCTTTTTTATATGAAAAAATAAATGATTATGCTCAAGCTAAAGAGCAGTATGAAATGGCATTAGAATTGTCTCCGCAGGATTGGAGTGTACAAAATAATTTTGGGCGGTTTCTCTGCGATCGTGGCGAGTATAAGCAAGGTATGGCTTTGTTAATACAGGCCAGTTCAACTCAATTAAACGACAGGCAATGGGTAGCATTAACAAATGCAGGGAGATGCCAACTTGCAATGGGGCAAAAACAAAGTGCCGCCAGCTACTTTAAGCAAGCACTGATCAGTAACAATGCTTATGCGCCAGCGTTGCTGGAAATGCAAAAATTAAGCTATCAAAATAGCGACTATTTGGCAGCAAAAGATTATTTGCAGAGATATTTAAAGGTTGCAACTCATACATCAGGCACTTTGTGGTTTGGCATGCAGACCGAAGTTGCTTTAGGAAATGTAGATTTGGCAAAAGAATATCAAAAAATATTGGTGGAAAAATTTCCATTATCAGAAGAAGCAAAATACATTGTGGGCAAATAGTTTTTTGACCTGCAGAATCTATTAAATATGACAAATAATATACAAGCAATACGAGGAATGCACGATGTGCTTCCAGAACAGACTCCACTTTGGCAATATGCTGAACATAAGCTGAGAGAAGTGCTCAGCGTTTATGGCTATAGTGAAATTCGCTTGCCTGTTTTGGAAAAAACAGAGCTTTTTAAGCGCTCTATTGGTGAAGTCACCGATATAGTTGAAAAAGAAATGTATACCTTTGATGATCGAAACGGAGATTCATTAACTTTACGTCCGGAAGGTACGGCGGGTTGTCTTAGAGCTTGTTTGGAGCATGGATTGTTACATAATCAGGTTCACAGGTTATGGTATTACGGACCTATGTACCGTCATGAGCGTCCACAAAAGGGTCGTTATCGTCAGTTTATTCAATTGGGGGTTGAGACTTATGGTATGTCCGGTCCTGATATCGATGCTGAATTGATTTTAATAATGGACCGCTTGTGGAAGAAACTGGGCATTCGAGATAAAGTTCGTCTACAGATTAATTCCTTAGGAACTATTGCTGAACGACAAGTTTATAGAGTAGTTCTAGTTAATTATTTTAAGGCGCATCTGGATGAGTTAGATGAGGATAGTTTGCGGCGACTGGAAACTAATCCTCTACGGATTTTGGACACTAAAAATCCTGCTATGCAACAATTGGTTGAAAATGCGCCTGAGTTAATGGCTCATTTGGGTGAAGAAAGTCTGGCTCATTTTAATGGATTAACGGCGATATTAGATAGTCTTGGTGTAAGTTACGAAATCACAACTCGATTAGTACGTGGATTGGATTATTATAGTAAAACGGTATTCGAATGGGTTACAGATGAATTAGGGTCGCAAGGCACCATCTGTGCAGGTGGACGATATGACAGTTTGATAGAGCAGTTAGGCGGAAAACCTAACTTTGCTGTTGGTTTTGCTATGGGTATGGAGCGCTTATTGGCTTTAGTTGAGCTTGCTGGTAATGTTCCACTTGAAAGATCAATTGATGTATATATGATTCGAGTTGGAGAGCTGGCTGAAAAGGAAGGTTTACGTCTTGCCGAAAAGATTAGAAATGAAGTGCCAGGGCTGAAATTGCAGGTTAACTGTGGTGGCGGTAGCTTTAAAAGTCAGTTTAAAAAAGCTGATAAAATAGGCGCTGAATATGCCATTATTTTGGGTGATGATGAAGTCAGTCGAAAAGAACTTGCTATTAAATCTTTACGTAGCGAGCAAGGTCAAAAAACATTTAATCAAGAGCAAGCAATTGCTTTTTTACAAGAGTTTTTAGTGAAGATGTAATGTTAGATACATTAAACTAATTAAAAATCTAATTGTTATTTTTAAC
>CAJAHC010000197.1 GCA_903939355.1 uncultured Methylococcaceae bacterium
ATCTTCAATATCTTTTGGTAATGCTTTCTTTCCAAGCTCTTATTTTGTCGATATTAATCGTCGGTTTGTCGAAAGTAACACCATGTTCTGCAAATTCATCAGCTTCATGGATAACTTGAGCGGCGTGAAGTAATGCTTTTGAGGGAATACAGCCAACATTAAGACAAACGCCACCCAATACAGGAAAACGCTCAACTAAGACGACTTGTTTGCCTAAATCAGCCGCACGAAAGGCCGCACTATAACCACCAGGGCCGCCACCCAAAATTACTACTTCAGCGTGTAAAACTGCTTCATTCATTGTTAGCCTTCCCAGTATTAAAGTAACAAGCGGCGAATATCACTTAGATTTTGCTTAACAGTCGCCATAAAGCGGGCACCTTCAGCGCCGTCAATAACTCGGTGATCGTAGGTTAAGTCTAACGGTAACATTAATCGCGGCAAAAATTCTTTACCGTTCCAAACAGGCTGCATTTTTGCACGTGTAACACCCAATATAGCTACTTCAGGTGCATTTACGATGGGTGTAAATGCTGTGCCACCTATCCCACCAAGACTGGAAATAGTCATGCAGCCACCTTGCATATCATTAGGCAATAACTTGCCAAGTCGAGCTTTCTCACTTTTTTCGGCTAATTCAATAGCCAGTTCATTGATGTTTTTGTTGTTAACGTTGCGTAATACAGGGACGACTAAACCATTGGGTGTATCAACGGCGATTCCAATATTAAAATATTTTTTTAGAATTAAACTTTCACCATCAGCGGATAAAGAGGCATTAAAATTGGGAAATTTCTGCATAGCGGCAACTAGAGCTTTAATAATGAACATTAAGCCGGTAATTTTTATCTCGCCTTTTTCTTTTTCGCCATTAAGGGTATTCCGAAACGCCTCCATTTCAGTTATGTCAGCTTCTTCGTGGTAAGTGACCAGCGGTAAATTTAACCAGACACGTGTTAGATTTTGTCCTGTCAGGCGTTTAATCTTACTGAGTTTTAGAATTTCTGTATCGCCGAAAGGAGAAAAATCAACGGCGGGTATACTTGGAATACCTGTGCTGCTGGCAGTTATGCCTTCGGTGAGAGCTTGTTTAACAAAATTTTTGACATCATCTTTTAAGATTCGACCTTTGCGGCCGCTACCCATATTTATTTTGCTGACATTTACACCCAGTTCGCGCGCAAAAAGCCGTACAGAAGGTGAGGCGTGGGCTTTTATTGCTTTACTATCAGAAGGTTGCGGGGTTGCTAAGGCTTGTTTTGGTGGTGGTTCCGATTGGACAGAGAGCTTGGCAGGTTTCGTATCTTGTTGAATAGCAGGTGTTTCAACTACGATAGCAACAGTTGATATCGGTTCTGGAATGCTTTTTTCCCCCTCGTTTGCAAGTACAGTCGCAATTAAAGTGCCTTCGGAAACTTTATCACCTGGTTTAATATGCACTTGTTGTATGGTACCAGAAACACTTGAGGGTAAATCCATGCTGGCTTTGTCCGTTTCAAGTGTAGCAACGGTTTGTTCCAATGCGACTATATCGCCAGGTTGAATTAACACTTCAACGACATCGATTTCGGCAACATTACCGACGTCAGGAACTCTAATTTCAAGTAAATTAGTCATATAACTTTCCTATCGTTAAATTAGCCAAGGTGCTTTAGTTTCTGTAGCTATGCCGTATTTGGCAATAGCAACATCTACTTTAGCAGCATTAAATTGACCTAAGTCGACCAAACTTTTGAGTGCGGCAATGGTTATATGATAACGGTCCACTTCAAAAAATCGTCGCAAGTTTTCACGAGTATCAGAACGTCCGAAACCATCAGTGCCTAATACAGTATAAGGTGCGGCAATCAAACTACGAATCTGTTCGGCAAAAGCGCGGGTATAATCAGTTGCTGCAATCACTGGACCAACCGAGTTAGCTAAGCAATTTGCAACATGAGATTGTTTTGCTGGTTCTGTTGGATGTAGCCGATTCCAACGTTCACAGGATTGACCGTCTCTTGCCAGTTCTGTAAAACTTGGACAACTCCATAAGTCAGACTCTACATCCCAATCGTTTTTGAGCAATTCAGCAGCAAATTCAACTTCACGGAAAATGGTTCCAGAACCTAATAGTTGTACTCTTGGTTTTTTGTTTTTAGCACCTTGGGAAAATTTATACATGCCTTTAAGGATATCCAGCTCCATGCCTTTTGGCATGGCTGGATGGCTGTAATTTTCATTCATTACCGTGATGTAATAGAAAATATCTTCCTGATCAACATACATGCGACGTAAGCCGTCTTGGATAATAACGGCCAGTTCGTAAGCATAAGTTGGATCATAAGATACGCAATTAGGTACGGTTGCCGACATTAAATGACTGTGACCATCTTCATGCTGAAGCCCTTCGCCATTTAAAGTAGTTCTTCCTGCAGTACCACCCATTAAGAAGCCACGAGTGCGTTGATCGGCAGCTGCCCAAATTAAATCACCAACCCGTTGAAAACCAAACATGGAATAATAAATGAAAAACGGAATCATAGGTACGTTATGCGTTGAATAGGCAGTGCCTGCCGCAATCCAGTCACAAAGCCCACCAGCCTCGTTGATGCCTTCTTGTAATACTTGGCCGTGTTTGTCTTCTTTATAGAACATCAATTGATCGGCATCTTGTGGTGTATACAATTGTCCAACCTGAGACCAAATACCAAGTTGTCTAAACATGCCTTCCATACCAAACGTTCTGGATTCATCAGGCACAATAGGAACGATTCGTTTGCCTATATTCTTGTCTTTAACCAAAATATTTAGCAGGTTGACAAACGCCATGGTGGTAGAAATCTCCCGGCCTTCACGAGTTGCCTCGAGTAACGTTTTAAAATCACTTAAAACAGGCACATCCAATGCATAAGATTTAGCTCTTCTTGATGGCAAGTGTCCACC
>CAJAHC010000198.1 GCA_903939355.1 uncultured Methylococcaceae bacterium
CTGCCCTTAACAATTGTTTTACCTTCCACATCTTTTTGCCGATGCTTGATGTATTCCTCAACAGCTATTTTAGTTGTGAATGAAAAGTATGATTTTCCTGCTAATTGCTTAGACATAAGCTCGTGATAATGGAGCTTAGCTTTATCGATGGCTGTGTTTCTATTTGTTGTTTTTAGGCTGAAGCGAGCGTATTTACGCTCTTTAGTTAACCACATTCTAAACTGCCAATATCTACCGCGGGTGTAGATTACAGCGTCGTCAAATATGCTCTCTTCGTTTTCTTCGAAATTAACTTTTTTGAGTGCCATTTAAGTTTTGAGTTACTACGATTTTGAGTAGTCGCAATTTTGTGCAACGTTTTGTGTAACTATAAATTGAAAACGTAATTAAATCAACGACTACTTTTTAGATGTGAAACTTTTGTGTAACTAAAATAATATTATAAATCAATAACTTAAGTACGAAAAACTATTCCCACTCAATAGTTGCCGGAGGCTTACCGGATATGTCATAAGCGACACGAGAAATACCCGGCACTTCATTAATAATGCGACGGGAAATTAAATCAAGAAACTCATAAGGCAAATGAGCCCAACGAGCGGTCATAAAATCAATGGTTTCTACTGCTCGTATGGCAATTACATAATCATAACGTCGCCCATCACCCATAACTCCTACTGATTTAACCGGCAAAAATACAGCAAAGGCTTGGCTCACTTTGTCGTAAAGATCATGGCGATAAAGTTCTTCAATAAAAATTGCATCAGCTTGACGTAATAAATCTGCATATTGCTTTTTCACTTCACCTAAAATTCTTACACCCAAACCAGGCCCTGGGAAAGGATGGCGAAAAACCATATCAGTTGGCAACCCTAGCTCCAATCCTAACCGTCTCACTTCATCCTTGAATAATTCGCGCAACGGCTCAACCAGCTTTAAAAGCATATTTTCTGGTAAACCACCCACATTATGATGTGATTTTATTAAATGTGCTTTCCCACTTTTTGATCCAGCTGATTCAATCACGTCTGGATAGATCGTACCTTGTGCCAACCATTTTGCATCGGAAATTTTTGCCGCCTCTTCATCAAATATTTCGACAAATAGATTACCAATAATTTTACGTTTCTGCTCAGGATCAAAGACGCCGACCAAAGCATCCAAATAACGCTGCTCGGCATTAACCCTAATCACTTTAACGCCCATGTGTTCTGCAAACATTGACATGACCTGATCGCCCTCATGCAGGCGCAGCAAACCCGTATCCACAAACACACAAGTGAGCTGATTTTTAATCGCCTTATGCAGCAGCGCGGCAACTACTGATGAATCAACTCCTCCAGACAAACCTAGAATAACGTGATCACTGCCTACTTTTTCGCGCACGGCATTTATGCTGTCTTCAATAATATTACTGGCCGTCCATAGCGCCTCACAACCGCAAATATCCAACACAAAACGAGATAGAATCCGTCCGCCTTGTCTGGTATGCGTTACTTCAGGATGAAACTGCAAGGCATAGAAAGATTTTTCTTCATTGGCAATACCGGCAATGGGTGCCCCCTCTGAACTGGCAATCGTCACAAAACCTTTGGGCAAGTCAACAACACGATCACCGTGACTCATCCACACATCCAGCAAGCCAAAACCTTCAGCAGAAAGATGATCTTCTATGCCCACCAGTAACTTTGAATGTCCACGCGCCCTGATTTGCGCATAGCCAAATTCTCTGTGATCAGACGATTCAACCTTGCCGCCCATTTGCTCTGTCATGGTTTGCATGCCATAACAAATACCCAGTACAGGCACACTCAGTTCAAACACAGCAATAGGAGCTCGCGGCGTATCGCCACTGGTGACAGTATCCGGGCCACCGGATAATATAATGCCATTGGGCGCAAAGTTTTTAATTTCCGTCTCGCTACATTCACAGGAATAAATTTCACAATACACACCAATTTCACGAATGCGACGTGCGATTAACTGGGTGTATTGTGAACCGAAATCTAAAATAAGGATTTTGTGGGTATGGATATTGGTGGATTCTTGTTTCACGAGTAAACCTTTAAAAATAATGTAGAACGGGGTTATCCACAGGGCATGGAAGCTAAAAATAGCCCACCACCATAATAACTTTGAGTAGCGGACTATGTTTTAAGTGGGAAGGCTTACGTTTCGCTAATTAGATCTGCAATCTTGGTAAAGTTGATCAAGCAAATTCTTATTTCCATCGAAATTCTTAACTGTGATTTTTTCAGACGCCGATCTGTACATGCGGCGCAGGAAACGTAGATAGGGTATCGTAGTCAGGTAGTGTTTCAAGTTGGTATGGCCTTGAACAACGGCAATAATACGATCGGCATTATCGGCAATTGCCCAGTCATCCGACTTGATGGTATCAGATGCTGCTTTCCGGAAAAACATCGTGACGTTGCCTGCATCATCCGAAAGTAAATGGCCATCATCAACCAATCCTGCTTTATCGCCCATATTCCTTAGCGTATCGAGATTGAAATTGAACAGGTGAGCTTCATGAAAAGTGCTTTTCGGCGCCTGACATATCGCTTCAATATTGGGTACTTCCACCACCAGTAAGCCTTGTGGTTTTAATAGGCTGTGCAATTTGCTCAGCACGAAACAAGGGTCTTCGGTATGTTCCAGCACATGCCAGATGGTGATGGCATCGAAGCTTTCATTGTTGAACTGGCCATCCTGAATGAATCCAATCTGAAGATTTAACCCGTACTCGGCAACGGAATACTCGGCGTAACCTTTGTTAGGCTCAATACCGTGCAGATCATGGCCTAACGATTTGAGCAAATAGGCGAATTCACCACCACCAGTTCCGACATCAAGTATAGTTTGCTGGTCGACAAGCAGATGCTTGATTTTGCTGTACCGTGTTAGGGCAACTGTTCCTGCCCTCAGAATGTGTTTGGGTTTTGGCGTGTAGGTATTTTTGTAATCGACGCGATAATCTTCTTCGTAAAAATGACGCGGATCATGTGGGAACGGGTCGCTCCATACCAGGCCGCACTGCTTGCAAATAACTGTACGCAACAGCGCACCGCTCCGACTACGCGTTGCCAAAACGGAAACATCACTATCGCTACAAAGATTACATGGCATTGAGGATGTTTCGTTCTGTAGAGTTTGAATTTTATACACTTGCTTTCTCCAAGTCTAAGTCCCCCTTGAGAGATCGAAATTATAAATTGTGAATTACTGGTTTATTCCATCCGATAATTAGGCGCTTCTTTAGTGATGGTGACATCATGGACATGGCTTTCTCTCATGCCGGCACTGGTTACCCGCACAAACTGTGCCTTCTCGTGCATTATGGCAATGGTTTGGCTTCCTGTATAACCCATGCTGGCACGTATACCACCCAATAACTGATGAATTACTGCAAGCAAACTTCCCTTATAAGGTACCCGACCTTCAATACCCTCGGGAACCAATTTCTCAACTGAGTCGGTTTCTTCCTGAAAATAGCGATCACTAGAACCCTGTTGTTGCGCCATCGCTCCTAAAGATCCCATTCCACGATAAGATTTATATGAACGTCCTTGATATAGTTCAACCTCGCCAGGTGCCTCTTCGGTGCCTGCAAACAATCCACCCAGCATCACTGCATGTGCACCGGCAGCCAGTGCTTTAGCAACATCCCCTGAATAACGAATACCTCCATCCGCAATCAACGGTACGCCAGTTCCTTTCAAAGCATCAGCTACATTACTAACTGCGGTAATCTGAGGAACGCCAACACCAGCAATAATTCGTGTTGTACAAATAGATCCAGGACCTATGCCAACCTTAACTCCATCAGCACCCGCTTCAACTAAAGCCAATGCAGCTGTTGCCGTAGCGATATTTCCACCTATAACCTGAACAGTTGGATAAGTTTGCTTAACCCAACGCACTTTATCCAAGACACCTTCTGAATGACCATGCGCCGTATCAACGACAATAACATCTACCCCCGCTTCAACCAATGCCGCAACTCGCTCTTCCGTGCCATAACCAGTGCCAACTGCTGCGCCGACTCGCAATCGCTCCTGCTCATCTTTACAAGCCAGAGGGTAATCTTTTGCTTTCTGAATGTCTTTAACAGTAATCATGCCTCGTAAATGAAATGACTCATTAACCACAAGCACTTTTTCGATACGATGTTTATGTAACAATGCAATAACTTCTTTGCGATCACTATTTTCAGTGACCGTAACTAATCGTTCTTTAGGCGTCATAACTTTTGAAACAGGTTCATCAAAACGCGTCTCAAACCGCAAATCACGACTAGTAACAATGCCGACCAATTCATCGCCATTAACCACTGGAACACCGGAAATATTTTTGGCACGAGTTAATTTAATAACATCGCGTATGCTTACATTAGGAGAAACAGTGATGGGGTCTTTGATTACGCCACTCTCATACTTTTTTACATGACGAACTTCTCTGGCTTGCTGCTCTATAGTCATATTCTTATGAATAATACCTATTCCTCCTTCCTGAGCAATTGCAATAGCAAGCCTTGCCTCGGTAACCGTATCCATAGCAGCTGAAACCAGTGGGATATTAAGCATAATACCTCTTGTCAACTGTGTTTTCATTTCTACATCACGTGGCAACACAGTAGAGTGCGCAGGCACTAATAAAACGTCATCAAACGTGAGCGCTTCCTGAATAATTTGCATAATCCACACCTAAAACTATCACTAAAAATAACAGAACATTATACGGTGAGTTTTACAACTACCGTAGCACTAATAAACTAAGCTTCACTATGAATGGGTAATTATTTAAAATAACGTGAATAAAAGCATTAAAGTAAATCCCTTGCTTACTATCTGAACCTAAGATGTTCAATATTACTTTGATTCAATGTCATCGATAGGAGGATTAGTCCAATTTATTTTTGCAGTAGTAGCCTTTGCGTAACGGTAAAATGTGCCTTCAAAATTGCCAAAAGCCAATACAAAACCCGGCCATCCATCCAAAAAACCGCGTTTGATTATATAAATACGGAAGAAAGCCCATAATCCATGTCCTAGAGCAGTAGCCATACCAACGGACTTACCTTTACGCTCTAATTTACGAGCACCCAATGTAGAATAACGCTGCGTCTTATGAAGTAATTGTTCTAGGTTTTGAAAAGGCACCTGAATTATAGCAGCCTTGAAATAACCAATACTACCTTCTATGGTAAAGGATTCGTGAACTTCTTCATTATTATCAAATGACAAAGCACTTTTACGAAATAGTTGTGGCTGACGATAATCTGGATACCATCCACAATGATTAATCCAGCGTCCCATAAACCAATTACGGCGAGGAACATAATAAGCATCGGCACTCGGCTGTGACAGTACATGTAAAATCTCGGCTTTAGCAGCTGGCGTACACCTCTCATCAGCGTCGAGACTAAATACCCAATCGTGTTTACACGATGCAATAGCATCATTACGCAACTTGCCGAAAGTAGTAAATGGAATCTGTTTAACCGTGGCACCCATTTCGATTGCAATCTTGACAGTATCATCACTACTGTTCGAATCCAGCACTAATACCTCATCTGCCCAAGCTACACTTTGCAAGGCAGCGGCAATCTTGTCCGCCTCATTGAAGGTAATGATATAAACACTAAGTTTGAACTCTTGACTTGTCAGGTCCCCAGAAGAAATTTCAGCCATGCCTCACAACCCTAATTAATAATTAAATCAAACAATCCCAAGCGACATAAAATGAAAAATATGATCCACCCAAGCTATTATCGAATATTATAAACGATTAGCCACAAATCAGACCTAGAAATAGCCCCACAAACAACTATACTCTGCTTAAAATGAGGTGCTAAATTAACTCATTCATATCAAAGATAAAATTCGAACCGTTGAACTCACTCAATATTTATCTTACAGCTCATTAAAGAATTAATCGAAACGTAAAATCCAATTGCTAAATTTCGTATTAAAAAGAATTCTAGTCAAAAAATTATTATCTATGATTCGATTGATTATTGCTATAACGAACCTCACACCTATTTCTTACGCTGACAAAAACTCACGAGAGAACATAAGAGAAATTACATAAGCCCTACTACCCGCTCCACTTAACTTAACTTATTTTATCATCACTTCTCTTTGCATAATGAGTGATCACGCAAAGAATTAGTCGCTAGTAATATAAGTAGAGTGTTAGGTTACAAAATGGGAAATGGCCATCTAACTAATGAAAGACTTAGGGAAATTCGAGATCTTATTTTGATCATGAACTTTAAAGCCAAATAAATTTTATCAAAAAATAAAATGAACAATTATGCCGCTAAAAACTAAGATGCCCTTTTTAAATCAAGATCAAACGCTAAATACAGTTAATACATTTAACTCCTTGATTAACGATATAATCAAGGACCCTGATTTTCGGGAGGGAACAGCTTGGATACGCCGTCAATTTATTAGCAATGAAATCATTATCCATAAAGGTGATATTGGAAAATCATTTTTCTTAATTGAAGAAGGGTCTTTAAGAGAGAGCATTCAGGTAGAAGTTGAAGAGCGGCGAAATATTCAAGCAGGTGTCAGCGACCTTGTAAAAGGCGATTTTTTTGGGGAGATTTCTTTATTTGACTCAAGTCAACGAATTAACTCAATCACAGCTATTACCGACGGAACTTTAATTGAAGTTGATGGGAAAATGCTTAGCGCTTACCTTGACGACCATCCAACTCAAGGATATTTATTTTTTAAACAGCTAGTTAAGTCAGTAATTATTCGCATGACAAGTGGTATACATAGAATAGAGTCGCTAATGGCATGGGGACTTAAGGCGCATGGTATATCAAAATATCTATAAATCAATTAAAGCCCTTTTTTCCATTCACTGCCGACCTTTACTTACAGTAAAACTTAATGGCCAGTTATAAATTATATGTTTCTTTCCGTTTCTAAAATAAAAACGAATTAAGGGTTATTTTACTAATCTTAAGCTAGGCTTTACCGGAGGCTTATTTTCTGGAGGTGGAGTTTCTTCATCTTCAGAGTCAAAGACCATACCTTTACCATTTTCTTTCGCATATATAGCCAAGACGGCAATTACTGGCACTACAATGTGCATTGGCTTTCCGCTAAACCTCGCATTAAACTCAACCCACTCATTGCCAAGAGAAAGGGCATCTGTCGCTGCAGGCCTTATATTTAAAAGTATCTTCCCATCTTCAATCAATTGAACTGGCAAAATAGCACTGCTATTTTCCGCATCTACCAAGAGGTATGGTGTCAGATCATTATCAATAATCCATTCATAAATTGACCGAATTAAATAAGGCTTTAAAGGAGTCATTTTTTATGATTCCTGCTTTTATGACTCAATCATTTCTTTTTCAGCTTCACTAAGGCTCCGTTTAAAGGCAGGCCTATTGAATATGCGCTGCGCATAATTATTGATATCATCATTTGGTGTAGTTACGTCAATTCCCAAACTAGGCAATCTCCATAATAATGGAGCAATAGCGCAATCAATCAATGAAAACTCATCACTCATAAAATAAGGCTTATCTGCAAAAACAGGGGCATTGGAAAGTATACTTTCTCTAAGCATTTTTTTAGCTCGCGCTGATTTCTTTTCACCAGAATACAAAATTTCATCCAACAATTGATACCAGTTTTTGTCTATAATTTTAATTTGCATTCTAGCATTAGCCCGTGATACCGGATCCATCTGATGTAAAGGTGGATGTGGGAAACGCTCATCTAGATATTCCATAATGATACGTGAGTCATAAAGAACCAAATCGCGCTCTATCAATGTAGGCGACGAACCATTTGGATTAAGCTCGAGCAAATCCTCAGGAGGATCTGTTGGATCATAATATTCTATATCCGCGGTAACCGCTTTTTCGTGCAAAACAAATCGAGCGCAATGACTCATTGCACAAGTTGGCGCTGAAAAAAGCGTCATTACAGATTTACGAGTAATAATATTTGCCACGAATAGCAACCTCTTTGGACGGATAGTGCGAAAAAGGTTATTGTAACATATACAAATACTCTTTTGATGTTAGCCTTATTTAGAAAAAATATCTTCTACAATAAAAAACCTATTTTCCCAAATAACTAATCAATATCACGCCAGTATTCTTTTTTCAACAAATAAGCAATCACCAAAAATAGTAACAGAAAAATTATTACATACTTACCGATACGTTGCCTTTCAAGTTGAACTGGCTCACCGACATACACCAAGAAATTAACCAAATCATTAACAAAAATATCGAATTCTCGCTCAGATAAAGTACCTGACTCTTCAATTACTAAATCAGTATCGTCACCATATATCGTTTTTCTAACCTTCGCATGCTGCTCTCCTTGTAACTGCCATAAAGGATTAGGCATAGCCGTATCTTCAAAAACCAGATTATTCACCCCAGTTGGCCTAGCCTTATCAACATAATAACTTTTTAAATAAGTGTATAACCAGTCTGCGCCACGTGATCTAGCAATTAACGATAAATCTGGTGGCTGCACGCCAAACCACTTTTCCGCATCATGTTTGTTCATGGCACTGTGTAATTGGTCGTAGATACTTGCACCTTCAGGAGCTATATCTTTTAACATTTTTTTTTGATCTATACCAACATCGATTGCTATACGTAAATAACGCATATGCTTGGCTGAGTGACAACCCAAACAATAGGTCACAAAATGCTGCGCGCCTCGTTGTAATGACTCGTTATCAGATAAATCAATATTTGCCTCTTGCAACCCCACACCTTCTGAAGCAACGACACCAAAAGACACGTTCAATAATAAAAGTAATAGAATTAATTTTTTCATATCAATCAAGGCTCTCTACTAATTTTTTTAAAAACCGACTGATAACATGGGCTATACCTTTTGGATTTGGCCTTCTGTTAAAAAAAGTACTTTTAAATGCAGGGTGACCAATCTCACTAATCACTGGCTTAATCTCAGTGATCTCATCAATCAATGCCGGCAATTGCTCTTCAAGAGCGTGGAATTGTTCCTCAAGACTATGAGTTTTTGTTAAACTTTTTGGCACCGGCTTGGTTTTCTCCCAACGAGTATATATTGGCATTAACAGGAAAAAACCAAAATATATAGTCGTAAACAGCCTCGCCATAGTTGTTGCCAAAGGCGTTACCGGTTGAGTACCTAAATAACCCAATGCAAAAAAACTAATCACAAACAAAAACAACGCTTTTTTGAAAATGCCCCCACGATATCTAATTGACTTCACCTTGCAGCGATCCAACCAAGGCATCAAGAATAGTACGACAATAGATCCACCCATACCAATAACACCGGCAAATTTATCAGGTATGGCTCTTAAAATTGAATAGAATGGAGTGAAATACCAAACAGGCGCAATATGCTCAGGCGTTTTCATTGGATCTGCCGGAATAAAATTGGCATGCTCAAGAAAATAACCTCCTACTTCAGGCATATAAAAAATGACTGTCGCAAAAAACAATAAAAACACACCCACGCCAACAAAATCTTTGACAGTATAATATGGATGAAAAGGAATACCATCCACTGGGTGTCCCCATGGATCTTTTGAGTCCTTTATTTCAATACCATCAGGATTATTGGAACCAACTTCATGAAGAGCCACTAAATGCATAAAAACTAGCATTACCAAAACTAAAGGAACAGCAATAACATGAAAAGCAAAAAATCGATTTAGCGTTGCATCAGCAATAACATAGTCACCTCTAATCCAGAGGGATAAATCATCACCAATTACTGGGATTGCGCTAAAAAGAGAAATAATTACCTGCGCTCCCCAGAATGACATTTGTCCCCAAGGCAACAAATAACCCATAAAGGCTTCTGCCATTAAAGCAACGAATAACAACATTCCAAATATCCAGATCAATTCCCGAGGATGCTTAAATGATCCGTAAAGTAACGCCCTGAACATATGCAGGTAAATTACGATAAAAAATGCAGAAGCACCCGTTGAATGCATATAGCGCACTAACCAACCCCAGGGCACATCACGCATAATGTACTCTACAGAATCAAACGCCAGCTTTGCATCCGGCTTGTAATTCATCGTCAATAAAATACCGGTAAGAATCTGATTAACCAAAACCAATAATGCTAAAGATCCAAAGAAGTACCAAAAATTGAAGTTTTTTGGCGCGTAATACTGCGCCATGTGGTCATTCCAAAATTTAGATGCGGGAAAACGATCAAGAACCCAGTTACCACAATCGGTTAAACGGTTTGGTTTCATGCAGTTTTCTCCTCAGAAGATTCGCCAATCTTTATCCGTGTATCAGTTATATATCGATAAGGTGGAATCTCCAAATTAGTAGGAGCAGGTACGCCACGATAAACTCTACCAGCCAAATCAAACCATGAGCCATGACACGGACAGAAAAAACCACCCTTCCACTTATCACCTAAATCCACAGGAGCTACTTCTGGACGAAATGTAGGTGAGCAACCTAAATGAGTACATAAGCCCACCGCAACAAAAATCTCAGGCTTAAGAGATCTAGCTGGATTTTTACTTGAAGCTGGTTGATCTGATTCATTTGAGAGCGGATCCCTGAGCTCACTATCCAATGTTTTTAATGTCTCAAGAACTTCTGGCGGCCTATTAAGTACCCATACTGGTTTACCTCGCCACGCAACTCTAATCAATTGCCCTGTTTCGATTTTAC
This sequence comes from uncultured Methylococcaceae bacterium, assembly GCA_903939355.1. GTDB lineage: Bacteria > Pseudomonadota > Gammaproteobacteria > Methylococcales > Methylomonadaceae > Methylobacter_C. The sequence goes on from CAJAHC010000198.1 coordinate 10,697, forward strand.
TGATATCAACTTCAACAGGTGCTCCAGCAGCCATGGCTTTAACACTAGGCTGCATTTGAGCTAAAAAAGGAACTGCTAAATACCCTGAACCAACAGCACCAACAACAGTCAAAGCCGAGGTTAAAAACTGGCGTTTAGTCTTATCGACGCCTTTATTATTCATTATGAGAATCTCCTGATTTTTCGATGGCTTTAGAGCTTATTTTTATTATGGGTCAATATACCATTAGAAGCATGTGTATTTGAAGTGCTTATACTGAATTACACGAGATAATACCTAGTATTTAAATTGAATGCTCTTGATTTCTAATCCTTTGGACTATCAACAATTACACAACCAATTATTAACTCTTAACTAAATTGCACCGTAACCTCGTCTTTATTGGGTTTTTCTTAAATCTTTTATTTAATATCCATCAACAATTTTTTGCTAAGTTATCGCCTTAGAATTCTTGAAGACTTTTTCTTAAAGCCACAAGAAAAGCAATATTTTCTTCCGGTGTGCCTATAGTAACTCGTAAGCAATCACTTAATAGTCCACCATGATTGCTTAGATTCTTAATTAAAATCCCCTGCTGCCTGATTGATAAGAAAATTTCAGTAGCTCTATTTTTAGGCGTTCTAAAAAGAATAAAATTAGCTGCGCTTGGATACGCAATAATGCCGGCTAATTCATTAAGCTTTTTAAAAAGAATCGACCTTTCTTCACAAATAACTTCAGTTTGCTTATCAAAAAGAAATTTATTCGACAGTGCAAAATCCGCACTACTCTGGGTAAGCGTATTAATATTATAAGGTAGACGAACTTTATTAAGTTGCTCAATGAGCATAGGATGCCCGATGATATAACCCAAACGTAACCCTGCTAATCCTAACTTGGAGACAGTTCGCATAACCAAAAGATTATCATACTGACCCAACTTGTTTATAAAACTAGTATGCGCAAAAGGGGCATATGCTTCATCGACTACCACCAAGCCTTTAGCTATTTTTATAATCTCTAAAACAGCTGATTCGCTAAATAAATTTCCAGTTGGATTATTAGGATAGGCCAAGAAAATAACTGCCGGCTGATACCTCTCTATAGCTACCCGCATCGCTGGAATGTCTAAATCAAAATTATCAGCGCACAAAGGAATGCCCAGATAATTCAATCCCAAACAATCACTCAACTGTCTATACATGACAAAGCCAGGATCAGGAGCCAATACACTAGCCGTTTGAGGTAACGCCATCAGCAGTAATTGAATAATTTCATCTGACCCATTACCTAATAACACTTCAAACTGCTCAGGCAGTTGATTCAATTGCTTGATAGTAGCAATCAGGTGGCTCGCCTGAGGATCTGGATAACGATTTAAATGGCAGTTTTTTAATACCTCCAGCCAATCTTTTTTAATATCATCCGGCCAGCCATAGGGATTCTCCATAGCATCCAACTTAATTAAGCCTTTTGCATCGGCTATTTTATAAGCCTCCATTACCAATATTTCTTTGCGAAAAATGGTAGAAATCAGATTATTAATTTTAGTCACAATTACGGCGAAAGATAAGGTGGAATGTCAATGCCTAGTTCTTGGAAGGCTATCTCTTTAAAGAGACTTAATTCTATATTCTGCAGATCTCGCATGAGCAGTCAGACCTTCACCGCGTGCTAATACTGATGCTGTCTTAGCCAATTTATCGGCGCCAACTTGAGAACAATTAATTAAACTAGATCGTTTTTGGAAGTCATAAACACCCAAAGGGGATGAAAATCTAGCTGTGCCAGAAGTGGGTAAAACATGATTGGGGCCTGCGCAATAATCCCCCAATGCTTCAGCTGTATATCGTCCCATAAATATGGCGCCAGCATGGTGAATACTGTCACTTAATAATTCAGGGTTTTCAACTGACAACTCCAAATGCTCTGGTGCAATAATATTAGCAATATCCGCAGCCTGTTTTAAACTTTCAACTTTAATAAAAGCGCCTCGCGCTAAAAGAGAAGCTTTAATAATATCCTCGCGCTCCATTGCAGACAATAAAGTGTTAATGCTTTGTTCAACTGCATTCAAAAATTCACTGTCATTACTTATTAAAATGGCTTGTGCATTTTCATCATGTTCTGCTTGCGAGAACAAATCCATTGCTATCCAATCTGGATTAGTTTTGCCATCACAAATAATTAGAATTTCTGAAGGGCCAGCAATCATATCTATTCCAACTTGCCCAAATACCAATTTCTTGGCGGTAGCAACATAAATATTTCCTGGCCCGACAATTTTCGCAACCGCAGGAATCATTTCAGTACCATAAGCAAGGCCAGCAATTGCTTGTGCTCCACCAATCGTAAACACACGATCGACTCCGGCCAGAAAAGCCGCCGCTAGAACCAATTCATTAGTTTCGCCGTAGGGTGTTGGCACAACCATAATCAATTCACCAACACCAGCCACTTTCGCCGGAATAGCATTCATTAAAACGGATGAAGGGTAAGACGCTTTGCCACCTGGCACATAGAGACCAACACGATCCAGTGGAGTGACTTTTTGTCCCAACACAGTTCCATCTACCTCAGTGTATTGCCATGAGTGTATTTTTTGGTGTTCCGCATAGCTACGAATACGATCTGCAGCGACTTTTAACGCTTTTGATTGATCTACCGGCAACTGCTCCCAAGCCGTTTTAAGAACTTGCTGAGGTAATTCAAGCTCGTTCGCCTGACTAATATTGCGATGATCAAAACGATTGGTATAGTCAATAATGGCTTTATCACCATTTTTGCGGACATCAGCGATAATATCCACTACCCGATTATGAATATCTCTATCGTCAGATTCATTAAGAGATAATAATTGTTGTAACTGTTGCTTAAAGTTGGCTAATGATGCATCAAGTTTAGTGATATTTAAAAAAGACATAAACTTACCTATTTGCCAGAGTTTTCTCAAATTGTGTCAATAATGTCGAAATTGCTTCATGCTTCATTTTCATGGCCGCCTTATTAACCACTAATCTGGAGCTTATGTTCATAATAAGTTCACGTGGCTCCAGATCATTAGCTTTTAAAGTATTCCCCGTATCAACTAAATCAACTATACAATCAGCTAGACCCACTAACGGAGCGAGCTCCATGGAGCCATATAATTTAATGATTTCAGCTTGGATACCTTTGCTAGCAAAATAACTCTGGGCTATTTTAACGTATTTGGTGGCCACCCGAATACGACCTTTTAACTCCGGCGCATCCTTATGAGCGGCCGTCATTAATCTGCAACAAGCAATGTTCAAATCCAAAGGCTCATAAAGGCTTTCAGCACCATGTTCAAGCAAAACGTCTTTTCCAGCTATTCCTAAATCTGCAGCGCCATATTCCACAAAAGTGGGCACGTCAGTTGCTCGGATAATCACCAACTGCACATCTTCTCGCGTTGTAGCAAGTATTAATTTTCGGCAGGTTTTAGGATCATCAACAGGAACAATTCCCGCTTCGGCCAACAATGGCAGGGCATCTTCATAAATTCTGCCTTTAGATACGGCAATAGTCAGCACTTTAGTTACCTTGGGACACGACGGATAGTCGCGCCCAATTGGGCAAGCTTTTCTTCAATATGATCGTATCCACGATCAATATGATAAATACGATCAACCAAAGTATTACCTTCAGCAACCAATGCTGCAACAACAAGGCTTGCAGATGCTCTTAAATCCGTTGCCATCACAGGCGCTCCAATCAATTTTTTAACGCCGGTACAAATAGCCGTATTGGATTCTAATCTTATATTAGCACCCATACGTTGTAATTCTTGAACATGCATAAAGCGATTCTCAAAAATCGTTTCGGTAATAATACCGACGCCATCAGCAATAGCATTCATAGCGATAAACTGAGCCTGCATGTCGGTAGGAAAAGCTGGATAAGGCGCTGTACGAATAGAAACAGCCTTAGGTTTTTTACCATGCATATCCAACTGAATCCAGTCTTCACCGGTAGTAATCTCAGCTCCCGCTTCAACTAACTTCTCCAAAACAGCGTCTAAAGTGTCAGGGCGAGTGTTTTTAAGCTTAACTTTTCC
>CAJAHC010000199.1 GCA_903939355.1 uncultured Methylococcaceae bacterium
ACGCTGGCACAATTTCTTTTTAATGACGATTTAGCAATGATACGTATTGACATGAGTGAGTTCATGGAAAAACATTCAGTTGCCCGTTTAACTGGATCGCCTCCTGGTTATGTTGGTTATGAAGAGGGTGGTGTTCTAACCAATCAAGTTCGTATTAAACCCTATAGTGTAATATTATTGGATGAAGTTGAAAAAGCGCATCCTGATGTATTCAATTTATTTTTGCAGGTATTAGATGAAGGTCGCTTGACTGATAGTCAGGGTCAATTAGTTAATTTCACTAATACATTAATTCTTATGACTTCTAATTTAGCTTCTGAATATATTGAGCCAGTTGAATCTGAACAAGAACAGCAAAGAATGCAGTCTCAAATTATGGAAAAAGTGCGAAGTCATTTTCGTCCAGAATTCCTCAATAGGCTCGATGATATATTAATTTTTCGACAACTTACATTGGATGCTATGAGACCAATTACAGATATCCAACTTAGTCGTTTAGCAAAGTGTTTGGAAGAACGAAATATTAATCTTGATATCACTAACGAAGCGATTAACAGCCTAGCTCAATCAGGTTACAATCCATTATATGGAGCACGCCCGCTAAAACGAGTCATTCAATCAAAGCTCCAAGATCCTTTGGCAGAACTTTTGTTAACCGGTGGCATCAAGGATGGTCAACGCGTTATAGTCGATATTGTAAATGGCGAATTAACTTTTAACGGTGTAAATAATGATAATCATGATAAACCGAAAAATGCATTGATTGAAATGGCTTCATAATGACACTAGATAACCCGCTTAAGACTATTCAGGAGGTAATCTCAATATTAAGTTGGCTTCAATGGCTAGGATTAGTGGTCGCCTTATTACTACTAATTATCTTGGGTTATTTAATTTGGAAAAGAAAACATCTTGATAAGAACAATAAGCTTGTTATTCCAGAAATCGTTGTGCCAAGCAAGTTAACGTTGCCTGCAAATATCTTGTTAAATGTTTGGCTGCAATTTAAAAATAATATACCTTTTAAGCTCCGCCATGAAGCTTTAGGCAATCCATTTTCTATAGTTATTGGCGATGCAGGGTCTGGTAAAACAGAAATTATCAATCGGCATGCTGATTGGCAAGGTCAGGATTATCGGTTTTATTCGAGTTCGACCAATGATAATTTGTTACAAATTTATCTCGGTGCCAAGGCTTTAGTTTTAGAGCTTTCATCTTCAATTATCTATGATACCAGTACTGATGTTTATCATGCTTTAAAGAAACTATGGGAGCGTTTGCCACCATCGCCTCAAGTTGTAATGGTAATCGATGCGACAGCTTTATTGAATCCACAAGCTGATCATTTGCGTGACATGGGGCAAGCATTATTTGGTAAATTCAATGCGTTTGAAGATTTGGAGAAAGAGTCTCTAGGGCTTGTTTTGGCTTTAAGTCATATGGAAGCAGTACCAGGTTTCATAGAATTTTGTAGTTTTTTAAAAGAAAATAGTATTCCTCTTCAGTTAGAATTCTCTGAAAGTAATGATAGTCTGTCTCAATTAAAATCTTGCCTAGACAAATATGAAGAGCATTTGCCAAGAGCTTTAGTGACCTGTTCTTCGCAAGATTATCTTAAAATCGTTAGTTTTTTGTCTGCTGCCCCACAATTATTCAATGTATTAATCGATTTTTTACAAGTAGCAGGTTTTGAACAAGGCGCCCAATCTCCTGATTTAGGTAGGCTTTGTTTATTATCAAATCAAGTCTCCAGTTATGAGTCTCATCCATTTGTATCCATAGAAAATTTTGATACGGATGAATTTTCAATAAGAGCATATTGGAACTCATTGAATATAAATTTCAAATCTGCACTGGCCTTATTTATAGTAGGATCTGTATATTTGGGCTTTTGTTTTATGAGGCAACAAGCAGCTCAATTAGAGGTGTATTCAGCTATTGCAGCAATCTCTACAACACCAGTTGAATACTATAATGAAAAATTGGCCAGTTCATTCAATAGTGGTGAATTTAGAGGGATTAATATCAATGCAAAATCGAATGATCTAAATGAGGAGCATTTGATGGTTTGGCGACCATTCCAACCAACTTTTTTTAAAGCTGCAGATATAGAAAACAGAAATAATTTCATAGATCAAGTTCGAAAATATTATTTAATACCTCGTTTAAAAGATCTTCAGTTATTGCCAGATGCAAGCTTTACAACCACTCGTTTTTTAGGTGTTTTATAT
>CAJAHC010000200.1 GCA_903939355.1 uncultured Methylococcaceae bacterium
CATGATTCATTGTTTAGCCTAAAAATCAAAGTCAGCTTAAACATAACTCTTCCCCAAAAACTTATTGATTACAACAAGCCCATAAAAGAAAATTCAAAACTAATAGAACGCTAACTAAATATATCAAGCAGGGAAGTGAGAAGATATTTGGAATTATTCATCAGTCAGAAACTAAAAACTGATACGGGTAGAAAACCGCTTTATACTCGATAAAAGTTATTCAATGAAGTGTATCTCCCATCTGCGTCGATATGTACTTTCGTCCTTGAACCGGAGGTTCAAGTGGAGACGTAACTGGTAAATCAGGCTTCCCGTATTAAACGGGCATGCACACCATTAACAGATTTCGTCTCCGGGGTTAATACAGGTTCAGGAAACACCCAGTACACTGTCAAGCGCCCCAGGAGATACAGTGCTCATTCTAACGTGTTTAGAAATTATCTAAAACGTTTTCTATTTTGTGACTCAATTTAGCCAGACATTCATCCAATGTATCGCTAAGTATACTATTTTTATTTTTCAAAACTTGTAATTCATGTGCCAAATTAAGTGCGGCCATCACTGCAATTCTATCAGAACCCGTTATCTTACCGGAATCTCGCATTTTACACATTTGTATATTAAGTTGATGAGCCGAATAAACAAGATCTTCTTGCTCATTATCATCACAACTAATTCTATATTCTTTACCCATAATAGTAACGGATACTGCTTGAGGCTTGTTACTCATGAAGCATTCTCCAATACTTTAAGTCTGTTAATAAGAGCTTCCAATCTGGTTCTGGCTAACGCGGCTTTTTCCAGTAAATCAATTTTTTCTGAAGCTAGTCTTTCTTGTTCGATTTTCAAAAAGCTATTTTCATTCTTCGCCTCATCGTACTTAATGATAAGTTGGTCCAATTTATTTTCCAAATTTTTTAATGCTTGCGATTGGTATATTTCTGTCATATTAGTCACTAATATTTTTAAAAAATCGGATGTTCAAGGGCTTTTTGGGATACTGAAAGCAATTTTCACCAATAATATTGATTAGCTTCTATTTTAAAGTGAACAAATATTATCTGAGTTAATGGTAGCATAAGTGATATTTTTTTTTAATGATAGTGAAATATTATGGCTTATAAGGCATGTAACGCAATAGTTCTAGAAATTGACCCTGAACTCTCAGCTGCTGAAGTTCATGGAATGGCAACAGGTATGCTATGTATAAGTGGTCAGGCCGAAAGCGCATTTTGGTTAGCCGAACTAGCGTTTGATAAAAATTCAATGGTGAGTGAAAATACTGATACATTAATCAGATTATTCGAAGAAACACGCCATCTATTAAGTAATGATGAATTTGATTTTGATCTATTTCTACCAGATGACGATGTCCCATTGGCGGATCAGGCCGCGGCATTAAAAAACTGGTGCCGAGGATTTCTATTTGGTGTGGGCTCAGCAGTCTCAGCTTCAGACGTCCCAGAAAATGCAGTCGAAATACTAAAAGACATTGCCGAATTTACCAAGCTAGATGACAATGTCGACGGTGAGGAAGATGAGCATGCACTTATGGAAATTAATG
>CAJAHC010000201.1 GCA_903939355.1 uncultured Methylococcaceae bacterium
CTCGAGAAATGAGACAAGAGATAGCTTTGTCTTATTTGAACTCAATGCCACTAGCCGCCACATCAAAGTTAGGTGAAATTCATGGCTTGGGAGATGGTTTATCTGCTTGGTTTGGCACTGATTTCGATGAAGTTAATACATTGCTAAGCGCGAATGAATTGAAGGCACCCAGACGTATTACACTGCAACAAGCGCAAGCTTACCGGAAAGTGTTAAATATTTTGTTATCACAGAGAAGACCTTCGTATTTTTTAGGTAAGGGCTATGATGCCCTGCAAATCTTAACGAATAAATATTTAAGAGTTTTGTCAGATCAAGGGATTATTTCACCAGAACTTAGAGATGCCGCATTAAAAGTAGACACTATACGTCCTGCCAAGGTGGTTCCAGCATCGGCACTATTTTTTACAGAAAAGAAAACGCAGAACGTCTTGCGTGCCCGTCTTGCTAAAACATTGGGGGTAAAGTCTAATTATGATTTAGATCGTTTTGATTTGACGGTTAAAACAACGCTTGATTATGCTACTCAACAAGCTGTAACAAAAAAATTAAAGTTACTGAGTCAACCGGATGAGGCGCGTGCTGCGGGAATATTAGGGTTCCGGATGCTCAATGAAAATGTTGATCTTTCACCTATTGTCTATAGTTTGATGTTATTTGAGCGTGGTGACACAGGGAATCTTCTTCGCATACAGACTGATAATTATGATCAACCACTTGATATTAATGAAGGTATACGACTGGATTTGGGATCTACTTCCAAACTTCGGACCATGGTGCATTATTTAGAGTTAATCACTGATATTTACCAACAATATAAAGATGTTTCAGGACAAGTCTTAAGTAAGGTAGTGCTACATCCCCGAGATAATTTATCTGCGTGGGTAATAGAAGAATTAAGGTTGACTCCCAACATTAAGCTGGAAGACTTGCTGAATTTGGCTTTAGATAGGCGATATTCGGCTGGACCAGGCGAATACTTTTTTACGGGAGGCGGTCTTCATCATTTTAATAATTTTACTAAAGATGAAGATAGTAAAATTATGTCTGTACGCCATGCATTGAGAGATTCGGTGAATCTAGTATTTATACGTTTAATGCGAGATATTGTTTACCATCACTTATATAAGCCAGATGGTATAGCTAGATGGCTTGAAGAAACTGACAATCCAAAACGTAAAGAATATTTAGAACGCTTTGCTGATAGTGAGGGGCGAGTTTATTTGCAACGCTTTTATGTTAAGTATAATGGTAAGACCTCTGAAGAAGTCCTAGCAATGTTGACTAAAAAAGTTTTAGCTAAGCCTTCACGTTTTACAATGTTGTATCGGTCAATTTATCCGGATCGTGATGAGACTGCACTTAGAGCTTTTTTATTGACAAATTTGGGCAAGGTTGTTGTGGCCAATGAAGATATATACAACTTGTATGATAAGTATTCAATAGAAAAATTTGATTTGCAAGATCAAGGTTACATAACCAAGATTCACCCATTGGAATTATGGCTAGCTGGATATTTAGCGCAACATCCTCAAGCTACTCGTCAGGAAGTAATTAAAGCGAGTTACGAGCAACGGCAGGATGTCTACCGATGGCTTTTCAAAAATCACAGGAAGAATGCTCAGCAGCGGCGGATCATGACCATGCTTGAAGAAGAGGCATTTAGGGAAATCCACAGTGCATGGGAACGAGTAGGTTACCCCTTTGAGGCATTAACACCTTCATATGCCACATCAATAGGAGCGTCAGGGGACAGGCCTGCTGCGTTGGCAGAACTCATGGGCATATTGGTTAATGACGGCATTAAATTGCCTATAGTTCGATTTGAAAGTTTACATTATGCGCAGGGAACTCCCTATGAAACTTTGATGGAAAAAATGCCAGATCAAGGACAGCGCGTATTTGCTCCAGAAATTGCCAAGGTTTCACGTGGTGCTCTCGTTGGTGTCGTAGATGGTGGAACCGCTTCACGCGTTAATGGTATTTATACTGATGCATTAGGTAAGCTCTTGGCTGTTGGTGGTAAAACAGGAACGGGCGATCATCGTAAGCAAATATGGGGTCCAGGGGGCATTCTGCTTGACTCTAAGTTTATTAGTCGTGCAGCGACGTTTACCTTTTTTATTGGGGAGCGGTTTTTTGGGGTAATTACCGCTTATGTTCAAGGAGAAAATTCTGGACTCTATCACTTTAC
>CAJAHC010000202.1 GCA_903939355.1 uncultured Methylococcaceae bacterium
CCCAATGCGTCCTTAATAGCCTGCTGAGACGAATACCACGCGTCATAAACTAATTTGTTTTCTTTTTCAAAGTTGTCCATTTTCTTAAGTCCTATTAATGTTTAGTTGGCATCGGGTAAACCTCTATTAATCGGTCACCGAATTTAAGTTGTAAAGCCCCTGTAATCTCTAGCAATGATTCACCAGACGTGTTGACGGTTAAGATTGAATTGGGCTTGTCAGTGACGCGGTAACAATAGCTGAAAATAACAGCAGGCTTGTCCTCAAGCTGCCCTCTAATGTCATGCTGGATTTGTGCAGCCGTTAGTTGCTTAATAATCTGCGACTTGTTGGCTGTAATGATGTTTCTTAGGTCGGTCGTTAATCTGGATGGATTTGAAACTTTTAACTGATCCCCAACCAATGAAACATTTAATCCAGCCTTGTTAAATTCACTAAGAATATTCATTAAAAATACTCCGGTGTTTCTAAGTCTAAATCTGTTTTTATTACAGTTGAGTTTATAGGGTCACAAGGGTCACCACCATCACCAGCGCGGCTTTGCTTGGTCACAGGGTCATCACTATTATGGTTTTTTGGGTCACATAGTAGTTTTTTAGTAACGGGTGTTATATAGTTTTCGTGCCGATCCTCACGAATAGCGATACCTTTTATAGGCTTACCATACCGATCCTTGTCTAACGCCTTTACTTCTAGCTTAAGTGTATTGCAGACGTCGATTATGCTGGATGTAAACCGTTGAGTTGCAATCGGATGGACAGCACCATCACTGCACCATGATTCATAATTGGCATAGAGTTTTTCGCGTATTGCATAACTCCTTTCATTTTCATCTTTGCCTTTTGCACTCCCTCCAACATAAATGACGGAGCTGGACTCGATCACAATGTTGTCATCTAGCCATGCAGCGAGTTTGTTTGTCTCAACTAAATGATTAAGCGCTGCATTGGTCATTTGACCATTAATACCACCAATAGCCACTTTCACCTCGGTCTCGGTCATAGCCAGCACCCAGTTTAAAAGGCCAGCTAACTCTTTATGTAATGCAACCTCAAGACCGCCAGCACTAGCCCATTTTGCTTTGTCTGCATCAGAAACCTTGCGATTAAAATTAACAGACTCCCTACGACGACTTATACCGCTTGAATAGTCCGTTGTTTGAATAGGCTCGTTAGATGCAATAACGACTACGCCACAGTAGACAAAGCTACCTGCTTGCTGGACATTCTTTTTTTCTAGTCTTACCGGATCACCACCCGTCAATGCCTTGAGTGTAGAGACCTCTCCGTTATAACGACTGGAATCATTTATTATGGCTAGGCGCTTACCATACAGGCCAGCCGCCTCGAATCGGTTTGTCTCCAGTTGTTTTAAATCGGTAGTAACTGAGTTTTTCTCACCAATAAAGGCCACTAACAGCCTCACCAGCGTTGATTTACCCGTTCCGCCAGCACCAATCAACTCTAAAAACTTTTGAATGTCACCACCTACCAGCGCCATTTTAAAGAAAGCTCTTATAATATTGACCGCCTCCAAATCTTTACCACTGGCATCCCATAACCACTGTTTAATCACATCAAGTTTTGCATCAGGATCATAAGCGTAGGGTAGCTGCCAGTTAAAACGATGCTTATAGTCGTAGTCGATTAACTCCATTGTTTTGGTGTCTAATACTCCATTAACCATTGGTAGTAAGTACCTATGACTCGACCACTCATCAGCCAGCAAATCAATCTGTAAAAACGATCTCATGTTGTTTAGCTTTGAAATAGCAAAACCTTTGGGCATGCGGTGTTTCAATTCACTCTTGATTAATTTTAATGCTGTTTTTTCACCAATTCCAGCCCATAAGCCGCCCGACTGTGAAAGCCATTCATTTGCTACTTGGTCATAACAAAGACGATCCATAAGGTCATCAGCAATAGCACCAGCGAGAATAGACTCTTGATCCTTTTCATCTTTGCCAGTCTTTTCAGTGCTACCCTCTAACTCGTCATAATCTGGCATAGCATCAAAGTCGATTAAATCATCATTCATGGTCACATTGTGACCTAGCTGTGACTCATCTGTGACCATATAAGCTGTTGATTGTGAATATGTTTCTTGGTTTTCGTTGTTTTCACCAAACTCGGCCACAATGTGACTATTAACAATTTCATCAATATTAACGTCCATAAACACCTGCCAATAAATTTAGTGTATATAAAATCGCTATGCTGAGTAAGCTAGTGGTAATGAAAACGAATTTTAGTTGATGACGAATAACGTTATAATGAGATTGAAAGTCTGAATAGCCGCGTTGCCTAGACGCGGTGGTTTTCATGCCACACTCATCTGTGACGCTGCAACTCTGCCAGTGATCCACAATTCAATATCTGATTCAAGCCAACCCATTGTTCTGGGCGATAACTTTATTTGTTGAGGAAATTCACCGCGACTAAGCAAAGCATAAATTGTGCTTCGACTAAGGCCAGTTTTTTGTATGACACGCGGTAAACGGATGATGTATTCGGATTTTGATTGCATTGCAGTACCAATTGGTTGCTGCTCTGCCAGTGCGGATTAAGGTCATTTAGGCACGGCTGAGCAAAAGGAAAAATAAGTTCTTTTTCGCTTTGGCCGCCAGCTAGTTAACCATTTAGTAGATAACTTGTTTAGGTTATCTTATCCGGTTCCAGGTTAGGTAGGTTTTAGCTTCCGAATAATTCAGTCTAAACAATTTCCCTTAATGCCGTCCTTTTTAAGGAATAGGGGTTGGGGTGGAATATTATCAGATCAAATTAACAGATGATTCATGCTAACA
>CAJAHC010000203.1 GCA_903939355.1 uncultured Methylococcaceae bacterium
AGTTGTAAAAAATTGAAAATATGATGAAACATCGCTTTCAGAGGTAAAAGATGACCTTATTATTGTTCTCGTTACGAGGCGTGCCAGAAGATGAAAGCAAAGATGTATGTGATTTATTGACGGCTCATAATATCGATTTTTATGAAACGAGTGCCGGTAATTGGGGCATGTCTATGCCGGCGTTGTGGGTAAGAAATGAAGTTGATGTTGAAAAGGCTAGAGAAATCATAAGTACTTATCAAGAGCAACGGGCAATCAACTCTCGCGATAATTATAAGAAACTTAAACAAAACGGTTTGCAACAGACTTTCCTAAAAGCTTTTATAGCGCAGCCGGTACGTTATTCCACTTACATTTTTGCGATGGCCTTGGTTATTTACGTGTCGATAAAATTATTGTATGAGATTGGCTTGTAAAGCAACTTTTTTCGGTTGATTTGTTGGATAAAATTAATGCGATTATCTTATTACATTTTTATTCTTGTGCCGGGAATGCTTAATAGTATCCTGTAATCTCAATTCATTATACTCAATGAAAATTAAGGTAAACGAATGGCTTAAGCGTTATTTTCCCGCTGAAATAATCTCGATGATATTGACCATAGTTTCTGCGGAATTAGCTTTCTATTTTACTCAAAATAACATTGCAACAGCACTTATCGCTACACTAATTGGAAATACAGTTTATTTTGCTTGTATTTTATTAAGTGATATTCAATCAACCAGAAAACAATGCTTAATTAATAAGCAAGAATATACTCAAGTTATTTTTTATAAAAATATAAAGGCATTATTTGTGGAATTTGGTTTGGCAGAGGTAATTGATACCTTATTGATTAGACCTTTTCTTATGTATTATTTCCCGATTATGGTTAATAGCTTAACTTGGGGTACATTTTTGGCAAAAATAACAGCAGATATCACGTTTTATGTACCAACAATTCTTTCGTATGAGTTTAGTAAAAAGATACGATTGAGAGATTTTCATTAGTAAGCTCCATTTTAACCATCAACATTGCATTGTAAAAATCAGATTCTTATAAAGCATCTCTAATGCAATATATAGATTTATAAGGGCTGTGATTATCGAGACAGCCTTATGCATTAAGGTTAAAATATCAAACAAGCATCACCAGTTATATAAATACTAACTTATAATAAGGGACAACTGAATGATTGAGATAACTGAAGTATCGAGTCCTTTTTGCGGTATTGGCACGGATGATCTGACCATTAAGGTTGATGGCTTATCGCTGAAAGTAATTGAAAACGGTTGTGCTGTTAATACACCCGCATTTGAACAGCCGATAACTGATACCAGTGCCCGAGTTGATGGCAAGGAAGTTAGTTTGGAGATTGCCATTACCAAAGCTGCAGAATTATTAAGGGATACCAAGTTGCCGGTGATTGGTGGTTGCGCAACTGATGTTAACGGGATGCGGGGCTTACTGGCTTTGGCAGATCGATGCGGTGCGGTCGTCGATAATATGAATTTTACAGGCGCTCGCAATAACTTTTTGGCTTTGCAAGATTCCGGTTGGATGAATACCACACTGGCGGAAGTAAAAAATCGCTGTGATTTGTTACTGGTTGTCGGTACCGATTTGGAAGCCTTTGCTCCGCGCTTTTTTGAGCGTTATGTGTGGAATAAAGAAGCCATGTTTGTGGAGGATACCAGCCAACGTAGCGTTATTTATTTGGGTAAAGCGCCTAGCGGTCAAGCATCAACGTCTCCCAATGGTCAAAAAGCACAAGTATTGGAGTGCGCGACGGATGATTTGCCGGAAGTGCTTGCGGTATTGCGGGCCTTGGTTAAAGGTTCGCAAATACGCGCTACTTCGGTTTGCGGTCTTGCAGTAGCCGATTTACAAATGCTTGCTGATCAATTAAAAGCGGCGAAATACGGGGTAGTGGCTTGGGCAGCAGGAGCCTTGGCATTTGCCCATGCCGAATTGACCGTGCAGAAGCTTTCGGAAATGATCAAAGATATTAATGATCTCAATACGCGTTGTTCCGGCTTGCCCTTGGCGGGTAAAGAAGGTGATCAAACCGCTAATCAGGTGTGCGGCTGGACGACAGGTTATCCGGCGCGTACCCGTTTTTCAAGAGGCTATCCAGAGTATGATCCTTTTTTAAACGAGACGAGTGTTTTGCTGGCGAGTGGAGAAGCGGATGCTTTAGTTTGGGTGCAGGCGTTTAATGTGAATGCGGTGCCACCGGAAACGACTTTACCGACTATTGTCGTGGGTCGTTCGGGCATGACGTTTGCAAAAGAACCGACTGTGTTTATTCCTGTCGGTACACCGGGTATTGATCATGCCGGCCATGCCTTCCGTATGGATAACGTAGTTGCCATTCGTTTAAAAAAATTACGCGATTCCGGTTTGCCCAGTACTGCTGAGGTACTGAATACCATTGAACAAGCTTTGCAGGTAAAATAATGTTGATAAAGTTAACAGCTGGTACTGTCTATGATCCTGCCAGCGGGATTGATGGCAAGCTGCAAGATATTTATATTCAGGATGGACGTATCGTTGCAAAGCCGACTGAAGCAGTCGTTGATAAAGAATACGATTTAAAAGGCAAGGTAGTGATGTCGGGAGCGATTGATATGCACACGCATATTGGTGGTGGCAAAGGTAATATTGCCAGAACATTGTTGCCGGAAGATCATCGGCAAGATCCAGTTCATCGTAGTGATATTACTCGTTCTGGTTGTGGGCATGCCATGCCGAGTACTTTTGTAACGGGCTATCGTTATGCAGAAATGGGTTATACCGCCGGATTTGAACCGGCTATGTTACCCATTAATGCCCGTCAGGCACATATGGAAATGGCAGATATTCCTATTTTGGATAAGGGAGGTTATGTTATGTTGGGCAGTGATGATTATTTGCTGCGTATGCTAACCGCCAAAAAAGATCAAAAAGCCATTAATGATTATGTCGCATGGACGATGCATTCGGCTAAAGCTATTGGGGTTAAAGTGGTTAATCCGGGTGGTATTAATGCGTTTAAATTTAATCAACGTAAGCTAGATCTTGATGAGCAAAATTGTTATTACGGTGTAACACCGCGTGATATTTTGCAAGTGTTGGCAACAGCGGTTAAAGAGATCGGTGTAGTTCATCCTTTGCATGTTCATGGTTGTAATTTGGGTGTGCCTGGAAATGTGCAAACAACGTTGGATACCATTCAGGGTATCGGTGGTTTGCCGATGCATTTAACGCATATTCAGTTCCATAGTTATGGTACCGAAGGTGATTTTAAATTTTCATCGGGCGCTGCCCAGATTGCTGAAGCGATCAACAACAATAAAAACATCACCATTGATGTGGGTCAAATTCTGTTTGGTCAAACAGTGACAGCATCAGGCGATAATATGCGACAACATGCCAATCATAAGTTTGCCAGCCCGAATAAATGGGTCACGATGGATATTGAGTGTGACGCAGGTTGTGGCGTTGTCCCTTTTAAATACAAAGATAAAAACTTTGTTAATGCGTTGCAGTGGGCGATTGGTCTTGAAACCTTTTTACTGGTTGATGATCCGTGGCGTATTTTCTTGACGACAGATCATCCTAATGGCGCACCGTTTACCAGTTATCCGCATTTGATACGCTTATTAATGGACAGAAGTTTCCGTAATGAGGTGCTATCAACGATTCATCCTGAAGCGCAAAAAATGACGACGTTGGCTTCTATTGAGCGTGAATATACGCTACAAGAAATTGCCATTATGACGCGTGCGGGTGCGGCTAAATTGATTGGCTTAAAAGATCGAGGCGGCTTAAGTGCAGGCAATTGGGCGGATATTACGGTTTATACAGATAATAATGATAGACAAAAAATGTTTGAAAAGCCCGATTATGTGTTCAAAGACGGTCAATTGGTTGTGGTTGATGGCAAGGTGGTTTCTACAAAATGGGGCACGACTCATGTTGTACAGCCGGACTTTGATCCTTCAGTCGAAAAAGGCTTAAAAGATTATTTTGATCGTTATATGACTATGAAGCTGGGTAACTTTAAAATTAGTAATGATGAGATTACCGAAGATGGGCGTGGCAGTATTTCTGTGCAACCGCTTAAAGGAGACGTAGCATGATTATTAACGGTGTAAGCATAGACGCAACATTTGCTGAAGCGTTTCCAATGAAAGCCACCCGCGCTATTATCACGGCGCAAAATGAAAAGTGGGCATTGATTTCAGCGCAGGCCATGACGGGCTTTGCTACTTCGGTTATTGCTTGTGGTTGCGAAGGCAGCATTGAGCGAATTTTAGATCCATCAGAAACCCCTGATGGTCGTCCCGGGGTATCAATTATGATATTTGCCATGGGCGGCAAAGGTTTAGCCAAGCAACTGGAAACCAGGGCAGGGCAATGCGTATTAACGTCGCCAACGGCAGCATTATTTGCTGGTATTGATGGAGGTATCAGAATTCCTTTGGGTAAAAATCTGCGTTATTTTGGGGATGGCTTTCAGGTATCCAAGCAAATTAGTGGCAAACGTTACTGGCGTATTCCTGTGATGGATGGCGAGTTTTTGGCTGAAGCTACAACGGGTCAAGTCGATGCGATTGGTGGCGGTAACTTTTTAGTGTTGGCTGAATCACAACCGCAAGCACTGGCTGCCTGTGAAGCAGCGATTGAAGAAATGCGTAAAATTCCCAATGTGATTATGCCTTTTCCGGGTGGTGTGGTTCGTTCTGGATCTAAAGTTGGATCAAAATATAAAACCTTAGGCGCATCAACTAATGATGCCTTTTGCCCCACTTTAAAAGGCATGACTAAAACGGAATTATCAGCCGAGATTGAATCGGTGATGGAAATTGTGATTGACGGCTTAACCAAAGAAGATATAGACAAGGCTATGCGGGTTGGTATGCAAGCTGTTTGTGACTTAGGTGCCATGAATGGGATCAAGCGCATTAGTGCGGGTAATTATGGTGGCAAGTTAGGACCATTCCATTTTCATTTACAGGAGATTATGGCATGAGTGCTTTAACTTTTACCTTAAAGAACAAAAATGCTCAACGTATTGATATGTCGCCTTTGGTTTGTAATCTGCTAACTGGCTTGACTTTGTCCGATATAGCTGCGATTACGTTGCAAAGCGGTAAATGCAAATTGCGGGTTGACGAATTATTTACTCTTGATGGCTCTGATGCCCAAAATATCGTTATAAAAAACAGTGTTGATAACCTGGACTTTATTGGCAAAGATCTTGATGGGGGCAGTATTTCTGTTGTCGGCGATGCAGGAGCTTACTTAGCTTTTGGTATGAATACTGGTGAAGTTAAAGTGTCGGGTAATGTTGGTCTTTATGCTGCTTGTGAAATGAAAAAAGGTTATTTGGAAGTGTCTGGTAATGCCGGTGATTTTTTAGGTGCGGCACTGCCGGGCAATAAAATGGGTATGAAGGGCGGCACTATTCTTATTAAAGGTAATGTGGGTGAGCGTGTCGGTGACCACATGCGTCGTGGTAATATCTTGATTGAAGGAAATGCCGGTGATTATTGCGGCTCCAGAATGACAGCTGGAACAATTGCAGTCATGGGACAAACAGGTCGCCATTTAGGCTATGCTATGCGTCGTGGGACTTTGTTGTTATGGAATCAACCGACGTTGTCAGCCAGTTTTAATGATTGTGGCGCCCATACCTTGGCCTTTTTACCCATTCTTTTTGCATCATTTAAGTCGTTAAAATCGCGCTTTGCTGATGCCTCTATCGCTTTTAATCGTGTGCAACGTTATGCAGGTGATATGTCTGATATGGGGCGTGGTGAAGTGTTGGTCAAGCTTTAAAGACTGGCTACTTGGTCATAAATGCTTCTAGATAGAAACAAAAAAGCCGATGCAAAACATCGGCTTTTTTGTTGAAGAGTGCGCTTTAATTACAACGTATTGACAGCGTTCAATTCTTGAAAGGCTTGTTCTAAACGAGTTACCATACCTTCTTCACCAGAACGTTGCCAAACGCGTGGATCGTAGTATTTTTTATTAGGTTTATCGTCACCATCTGGGTTACCGATTTGACCTTGCAAATAAGCTTCATTTTTCTTGTAAAAGTTCATAATACCTTCCCATGTTGCCCATTGGGTATCGGTATCAATGTTCATTTTAACAACGCCGTAACTAATTGATTCTTTGATTTCTGCAGCAGATGAGCCTGAACCACCGTGGAAAACAAAGTTCAAAGTGTTTGCTGTTACGCCAAATTTTTCAGACACATATTTTTGTGAGTTGTCTAAAATGGTTGGTGTTAATTTAACGTTGCCTGGTTTATAAACACCATGAACATTACCAAACGAAGCAGCAATTGTGAAACGATGGCTGATTTTGCTTAATTCTTCATAAGCATACGCAACGTCTTCTGGTTGTGTATAGAGTAATGAATGATCCAGATTGCTGTTATCAACGCCGTCTTCTTCACCACCGGTAACACCTAATTCAATTTCAAGTGTCATACCCATTTTGGACATACGTGCTAAATATTGGCCGCAAATTTCGATGTTTTCTTTTAGGCTTTCTTCAGATAAATCGAGCATGTGTGAGCTGAATAAAGGTTTGCCAGTTGCTGCAAAATGTTTTTCGCCAGCATCCAGCAAGCCATCAATCCAAGGCAATAATTTCTTGGCTGCATGGTCTGTATGAAGAATAACTGGGACGCCGTAAGCTTCTGCCATCATGTGTACATGTTGCGCGCCTGAAATAGCACCTAAAACAGCCGTTTCTTGGCCTTGTAACTTAAGTCCTTTGCCGGCAACAAATTGAGCGCCACCGTTAGAGAATTGAATAACAACAGGTGATTTAACTTTTGCGGCAGCTTCTAATACAGCATTGATAGAATCTGTATTGATGACATTAACAGCAGGCATTGCAAATTTTTTTTCTTTACAAATGGCAAAGATTTTTTGTACATCTTCACCGGTTACTACGCCGGGTTTAACTACATCTAAAATTTTTTGTGACATTTAATGGGTCCTATATCAGTCTATTTCGTTGAAGATTAAAGTCGTAACTTACTTATGGTGGTTATAAAATCAACCACCATCAAATGGAGTGCGCTTTAATTAACCTTCAAGGCTGGCCAAGCGAGCAGCAAGTAATTGTTCCAGTGCTTCCAACGCAGTTGCGAAGCCGCTAATGCCTTCAGCCAGTTTGTCTGTAGCCATACGGTTTTCAGCATGCATGGCTTCAAAAGTAGCTTTGTCGATTGAGATTTTTTCAATTGACAGTTTAGATGCATTTTCTGGGTCAAGTTTACGAGGTAGTTCGACTTCTGTTGCTTGTAATTCAGCCAATAAAGAAGGAGCAATCGTTAATAAATCACTACCAGCCAATTCGGTAATTTCACCTACGTTACGGAAGCTGGCGCCCATAACTTCAGTTTTGTAACCAAATTTTTTGTAGTAGTTATAAATTTCTGTAACAGAAACTACACCTGGATCTTCAGCAGGAGCATAAGAATCACGACCGGTATCTTTTTTGTACCAATCAAGGATACGACCAACAAATGGAGAAATCAGAGTGATACCATTTTCAGCACAAGCAATTGCTTGGTGAATGCCAAACAATAGTGTCAGGTTACAATGAATACCTTCTTTTTCAAGAACAGCAGCAGCTTGTATACCTTCCCAAGTAGCAGCAATTTTGATTAAGATACGATTGCTGTCAACCCCTGCCGCTCTGTATTGTGCAATTAAGTCACGACCTTTTGCTATTGTTGCATCAGTGTCGAAAGATAGACGAGCATCAACTTCAGTTGATACACGACCAGGTATGATTTCTAGAATTTTAAGTCCAAAAGATACGGCAAGACGATCAAATGCCAGTGAAACGACTTCTGCAGCAGAAGCCGCTTCGCCTAAACTAAGACGTGCTGCTTTTAATGTATCATCAACAATGCCTTGGTATTGTGGCATTTGTGCAGCGGCTGTAATTAAAGAAGGGTTAGTCGTCGCGTCACGTGGTTTAAAAGTTTCAATTGCTTGAATGTCGCCAGTATCGGCCACAACAACAGTGATTTCTTTTAGTTGTTCCAATAAATTTTTTGCCATGAGAGATGCCTTTATATTTTAAAATTAAAAATTGGTTTAATTGTTTTGTATAATTATATCGTGAATATCTGAGTTAGGTTTTAGAAAGAAGGCTCAATGGTTGAATCAGTTCTTAATTAATTTACTCAGAGGTAAGGAGAAACTAAAGCCACAGTTTGTATTTGTATGTAATACGAAAACTGTGGTTTGTTTAGGGGATTGATCAAGCCTGAATACGCATGTACTTTTCAACACCAGTTACAATTGGTGCAGGCTTTTGTTTTTCGATTAATGCTTGTCTTGCCATGTACTTAGCAACCCTACTGATTTGAGGTTGATTAGACTGTTCATTAAGGTATTTTGCAACACCAGTAAGAGGGGTGCTAGGCTTTATTAGCATGGCCGATAACGCGCTCATTGCCGCCTGTTTAGCCATATATCTTGCAACTCTGCTAGGTTGTGGAAGGCTGTCTTGTAGCTGTAAATACTTGGCAACGCCAGATATTTGAATAGTAGCAGGCTTGTCCTGTAATACCGATAAAGCGGCTTGTTTAGCTAAATATTTAGCTACATTACTTGGTTGCGGCAAGTTTGATTGACTTTTCATATACTTAGCAACACCAGTCAATTCTTTGGCTGGCTTCAGACTTTTTAGATATTTTTCAACACCGCTAACTTCAGTTTCACCCGATAATTCTTTTTTTTGCTTTTCAGCAATATCTTTCCTCAATATGTACTTTTCAACACCACTGGTTGGGAATTGATCAAGAGTCTCCAAATATTTAGCAACTCCGCTAATTAATTCAGATGGTTCAGCGATTAGGTTGACTGCAATTAACGAAGCATTTTTATTTTGTAAATACCTTGATACACCACTTATTCCACTAGGATCTTTTGAATAGACAGGGTAACTGGTTTCAGATTGGTAAACGTCTTCATTTTTTGTACGGTTCATGAAAAAGAAAAGGCCTGCAACAGCAGGAAAAAAAGACCCACTCATGTTATTCTGGCTCATTCTCTATCCTCGGTCACGCATGTATTTCTCAACACCAGTTGCTGATTTTGCAGCAGTTTGTTTTTCAGATGCTGTTTGTTTTGCCATATACTTGTCCACACCTGTTGCGGCTGATACAGTTTTTATATGAGAATCTAGGTATCTTGAAACTCCAGTTCCTGATAATTTATTCAAGTATTTTGCAACCCCAGTATTAGCAGCATATATTTTTCTTGCTGGCGAGGATGATTTTTCCTTGTTTGTAGATGCACCAGCCTTTTTGAATAAATAAAAACCTGCTAAGGCAAGGAAAGCTAAACCAATAGAATAAGTGGATATTGATGAGTTTTCTTCAGCAGATGCTCCAGTACTTGAACCTTGTTCTTCTGATGAACTTACTTTTGCAGATTCATTATGTTTATAGTTGGGATCATGGTACAAAACTTCAGGTTTGAAATCTGCAGCAGGATAATTTTCATCATGAAGATTTGCTGATTCTTTAGAAGCGGCCTTTACGACTGTAGCAGTTTTAGTAGTAGCTGTTTGCGGGCTATTCTTGGCGATATAATCACTATTTTGATATATCACCTCTGGTTGGAAGTCTGCAGCTGGATACTGTATATCTGCTTTTACGACTGCGCTAGATAATAGTAGTAATGCAAACGCACCTTTGGTCAAATTATTCTTTTTCACGTTGTTCACCTAAAAGTCGGAAGAAGTGGACTGAGAGCCCAACATACTATATTGCTGGACGCATACTACTGAAAGGCTCTCTCCAATTTAATGTGTAAAACTACTCTATATTTTTTATATTAAAATACTGCTTCTACGTTCTTGACTACGTTTTCAACGGTGAAGCCAAATTCTTTGAAAAGTTGACCCGCTGGAGCAGACTCGCCAAAACGGTCAAGGCCTACAATTTTACCGTTGGTTCCTACATATTTCCACCAGCCATCAGTAACGCCTGCTTCAACTGCAACACGTTTGGTTACGGCAGAAGGTAATACTGATTCACGATATGCCGCGTCTTGTGCATCAAATATGTTTGTTGATGGCATGGAAACAACACGTATCTTTTTGCCAGTCGCTGTTAGTTGTTCAGCTGCTTTGAGTGCCAGTTCAACTTCAGAGCCAGTAGCAATAATGATTGCATCTGGTTGACCCTCGCTGTCGCTTAGAACGTAGCCACCACGTGAAATCGCCTCAATTTGTGCTTGAGTACGTGGAATATGAGGTAAATTCTGACGTGAAAAAACAAGTATAGAAGGGCCATGCTGTCTTTCGAAAGCCGCTTTCCATGAAACTGTTGTTTCAACAGCATCACAAGGACGCCAAACTTGAATGCTTGGAATCAATCGTAGTGTTGCGATTTGTTCAACGGGTTGATGAGTTGGACCATCTTCACCCAGACCTATAGAGTCATGAGTATAAACGAAGATTGAGCGAATTTTCATCAAAGACGCCATGCGCAGGGCATTACGAGCATATTCCGAGAACATCAGGAATGTTGCGCCGAATGGAATCAATCCGCCATGCAGAGCAATACCATTCATAATTGCAGACATACCAAATTCACGTACGCCATAATTTATGTAGTTAGCATCTGGTTTATCCGCACGCATTGGCTTATAACCAGTCCATTCAGTCATGTTTGAACAGCCTAAATCAGCTGAACCACCAAAAATTTCAGGCAATATTTTTGCAAAACCCTCGATAGCGGCTAATGAAGATAGACGTGTTGCAGTTGTCTTGGCTTCTGCATTAACTGCGCTTACAAATGCATCGGCAGCTGTTTTCCAGTTATTAGGTAAATCACCAGCCATACGACGTTGATATTCTGCAGCTAATTCAGGATGAGCCGCTTGGTAAGCAGCAAATTTTTCATTCCATTCTTTTTCAGCTTTAGATCCTTTAGCTTTAGCATCCCAACCGGCATAGACATCGGCAGGAATTATAAATGCTTCATGATCCCAACCTAGAGCGGCTTTAGTTAGATTGATTTCGTCTTGACCTAATGCAGCGCCATGACAGGCATGACTGCCAGCTTTGTTAGGTGAACCAAACCCAATAGTTGTTTTGCAACAAATCATTGTCGGCTTGTCTGTCATGGCCTTAGCCATTTGGATTGCTTTGGTTAAGGCGACATTATCATGTCCATCAACATCAGCGATAACATGCCAGCCATAAGCTGCAAAACGCATTGGCGTATTGTCTGTAAACCAGCCGTCAACATGTCCGTCAATAGAAATGCCATTGTCGTCCCAGAAGGCAATCAGATTACCTAGCCCCAATGTTCCTGCCAAAGAGCATGCTTCGTGAGAAATGCCTTCCATCAAACAACCATCGCCTAAGAAGGTATAGGTGTGATGATCAATAATTTTATGTCCGTCTCTGTTGAATTGAGCAGCAAGTGCTTTTTCAGCGATTGCCATACCAACAGCATTAGTTATGCCTTGACCTAAAGGACCCGTGGTTGTTTCGACGCCTGGGGCATAACCGTACTCTGGATGACCTGGAGTTTTAGAATGAAGTTGACGAAAGTTCATCAGCTCTTCAATTGGAAGATCATATCCGGTCAGGTGCAACAAGGAATAAATCAGCATCGAGCCATGACCATTCGAAAGCACGAAACGGTCTCGATTAGACCATTGTGGATTGGTCGGGTTGTGGTTCATGAAATCATTCCACAATACTTCGGCGATATCCGCCATTCCCATTGGTGCTCCTGGATGTCCAGAATTTGCTTTTTGAACGGCATCCATGCTCAAAGCGCGTATGGCGTTCGCTAATTCTCGGCGCGAAGTCATATTATTCTCCTTTATTATTTTTATAAATTACGTGTAGTGACTTCTATCAGTGTGGCGATCTCGTCACGAAAAATAAATTTAATTCCATTCTTATTAACAATTACAAAGTTAGAACGAGTGGCTATGACCACTCGTTCTTTTGCAGTTATTCTAAGTTAGCGTGTCTTTCTCGCATTATTTCTTCAGGAATTCCTTTTTCATGAATTATATGAGAAACAGTTGCTTCCAAAAATAACAAGGTAGATAGTTCAAAGACTGTTCCCATTGGCATGCCTAGAACTTTACCATATTGTTCATTATTACCAATTTGAATTACGTCATCAGCCAAATTGCCGATAGTTGATTCATCTTTAGCAGAAATTAGGACTATATTTGCCCCTATTTTTTTTGCATTCTTAGTAAAAGCGATTAATTGTTCAGTCTCTCCAGATCCGGAAATTACGATCAATAAGTCACCGCTTTTAATGCTTGGTGTTACTATTTCACCTACGACACTTACATCATAGCCGCCATGGACAAGTCTCATCGCAAAGAAATTTCCAACCAGTTTAGATCGACCGGCACCTGCAATAAAGATTCGCTTAGCCTTGTCAAGTAATCTAGTTAGCTTTACATCATACGTATCATCTGTAGCTTCAAGAACACCTGAAATCTTTTTTATGATAAGTTGCTGATGCATAATTAAACCGCGTCAACCAATTCGCGAATTTCACGAGCTGCTTCAGCAGGGGACGCCGCGCCATAAATAGCAGCTCCAACAACGATAATGTTGGCACCAGCTCTTACAACATCTTGAACTGTTGATGCTTTAATTCCGCCAGCTACAGAAATTCTAACAGGTAAGCCTAGCGCAGCTATATCGTTCAAATCAGCGAATGGTGTATGACCAGCTGCTTGTGCATCAAGGCCTGTGTGAATACCCATGACTTGGGCGCCAGCATCTGCAGTTGCTCTTGCGCACGCTATTTTATCTTCAACATTGATTAAATCAATTTGTGCTTCAGCTCCATGAGCGTTGGCTGCTTTGATAACACCTTGGCAAGTTGCTAGGCCAGATACGCCAAGAACTGTACAAATATCCGCACCAGCGGCATAGAAAGGAGTGGCTTCGTATTCACCAGCGTCCATAGTTTTAAGATCAACTAACAATAATTTATCAGGGAATCTTGCTCTCAACTCTCTAACTAAATTTATACCATTGTGTTTGATGCAAGGAGTTCCAATTTCAAAAATGTCAACATAAGGTGCCACTAAAGTAGCAAGACCTACGGTTGCGTCGAAATCCAGTGAATCTAATGCCATTTGTATTAATGGTTTTGCCATGATAAGTGCTCCGAAGGGTTATATTAATAATTATAGTTGGTTACATACTTGTTTTGCGGACATAACTGTAAAGTAGAAAGGGGACGAATGTCAATGCTAAATGATTATTGAGTAATTCCCAATTGGAGGTCATATAAGGAAAAAATTAAAATTTCCTTTTAAAATCATTAGGCTATTTATCTTTCATTTCTATTTTAAAGCATGGCATCCAATTAATTTTTAGCTATTAAAAATGATAGCTGATTAATACGATTACATGCTTGCATTATAAACAAAGTTTTATGATTTG
>CAJAHC010000204.1 GCA_903939355.1 uncultured Methylococcaceae bacterium
GGTTTTAAGTGCCAATGGTATTTCTCAAAATCAAAGCTTACATTTGCAAGAATTAGATTCTCTTTTTATTAATAATAAATCGTTTGAAGATATGCAATTAATGGATCTGCAAGAGAAGCAAGATTTATTGGTTTTTCGTTGTGGTCCTGATGAACAATTGGCTATTCCATTGTCGTTGGTTTTCAAAATTGAAAGAATTGATGTGGATCAAATTGATAGGATAGCCAATAAGCATTTCATCAATTTGGGTGATAAAAATATATTACTTATCTATTTGGATCAATTTCTTGACTTAAAACCTTTTCCAAGTGATTTAAAATATTTTTTTGTTATTACCACTAAAATTGATAGGTTTGAGGTGGGTATTGTTGCTTCCTCAATTGAAGAGTCATTTCACGCTCGTTTAGTACTTGATACTCCACCCATAAGTGGAAAAATTATATTGGGAGTAACTAAGTTATATAACAGAATAACATTCATTTTAGATTTGTTTAGTCTTGCAGAACAAGTCAGTCCAGAAAGTTTTAAAGCTATAGATTTTTCTGGCAAATCAACAAATAAAAATCAATTACTCGTCGTTGACGATACTCCCTTCTTTCGCCATCTTGAAAAGAAATATTTCGAGTCTGTTGGATTCAAAGTCACACTCGCATCAAATGGAAGAGAAGCACTTGAGTTGCTTCTTGAAAAACCATCTAAATACGATTTAGTGGTAAGTGACATTGTCATGCCAATTATGGATGGTTATGAATTAGTTAAGAATATGAAAATCAATTCATTATTAATGAAAATCCCTGTTGTTGCGTTAACATCGTTTTCTGAAGCTGAACATCATGAAAAAGCGCTTGTCGCAGGTTTTGATGGTTATGCGATAAAAACAAACAAAGCAACTATTTTAAAAGCAGTTAATAAATTCTTGATGGAGGATTAGTTGCTATGCTTTATTCACTATTTCACGTTGATAAAACATTAATGGCTGTCCCTATAACAACCATTTTAGAAATTGTTAGGCCTTCTATGTTTTACCCTATTTGTGGCTCACCAGAGGTCATTGATGGTCTTATTAACTTTAGAGGAAAAGTTGTCACTGTTATCAATACCGGA
This sequence comes from uncultured Methylococcaceae bacterium, assembly GCA_903939355.1. Classification (GTDB taxonomy): domain Bacteria; phylum Pseudomonadota; class Gammaproteobacteria; order Methylococcales; family Methylomonadaceae; genus Methylobacter_C. The sequence continues at coordinate 1,105 of CAJAHC010000204.1, forward strand.
TTGGCATTTGAAGGGAATAAGGTCCAGACCACTGAAGAATCAAGGGTCTATATATTCAAAAAAAATTCTGAACTTAAAGTAGCTGACGGTACTGGCCTTGATAGCGAGTTATCTCCGGACAATATTGGTTTACATGTTGATAATATAGAGAATGTTATAAACATTGAGATAGACGAGCTTCAAGCTGTACCAGCAAATATGGCACATCCTTTTTATAAATTTGTGGTACGAAAAGGTGATGATTTCATTATTATCCTAAGACCTGCTGAAATACTTAACTTAAATAAAGATAGAGATCTTTTATCATGACAATATCGACTGAAATCAAATTTAATATCTATAATCCTGTGATCACTTATGAGCATAGGGCCGCTTATGATATGGTCTTAAGTCAACTTCATGAGATTTTTCCGATTTGTAACCAAGGTAAATGTAAAGCGCTTGAGGTGACAGATGATCCACAAAAGCAAAAGCAGATTAATGATCTGATGGAAAAAGTGGAGTTCATTTCAGATAGTCTTATTACCATCACTAAGGTTTTCTTTGATCAATTGTATCGTGCCAAAGAATCTTCATCTCAGTCTATTGCTCATTCAATGGCCAAAATCACTATCGATATGATTGAGCGTAATTTGCTTGAAAGAACTTGCGACGTTAGATGGTGGGCACTCGAAAAATCATTTTGGGAGTGTGTGGAAGTATCTAATTTATTGAATACCGGTACAGCAAAAAAATCAACAGTGAAAATGACTGCTGACAGTGCCGTAAACTCAGACAAGAAATTAATTGAATCATCTCTGGCAAACCTAGTCACAGTTGCCTGCACACGACTAGAAGACATCCGCAGTTCTTATACGCTTTATAGAGATTTAGTTTTAGTTGATATGAGTGGCAAAGTAATAGCTACAGCAAATATCGACAGTCGAGAAAAATTACTTGGGTTTAATATTTCTGAAGAAGTTTGGTTTAAAGAAGCGTTAAAAACAATAGATGGAACAGAATATTTCGTACAGGATTTTTCCAAATCAAAACTTGAAGATAATGGTTCATTGATTTATTCAACTGCAATTCGAGATAAAGGTGACGAAAAAGGAGATGTTATTGGGGTATTGGGTGTGTTATTTGATTTTCAAGGAGAGTGTCAAATCGTACTAAACGATTCTCTACCCAAGGACAGAAATGGTGAGACGCTAGATGGTTGGTTTTCTTTTTTCACTAATAATCAAGGTAGGGTAATTTGTTCAAGTGATCAGGATTTTATTCCACCAGGATTAGTACCTCATGTTCCTAAAAGCCATAGGATACTTCGAAATAAAGGTGATTTTAAATTTTCCACAGCCGTTTTTTGTGGCATAAACTGTTTAATTGTTTCTCATAAAAGCGAAGGATTTGATGATTATGATGGGCTCGAATGGACAAGCCATTTGGTTTTACCTGTCGCTTCTATGTTTGAACGACATATAGAAAATAAAGATTTTGGCATCACTCCTAAAGAACTAATGAATTCTCATTTGATTCCTGAGATTAATAGACAAACTTTTCAAGAAATTCAGAGAAACACTGATAAAGGAGATATACAGTTAATTTCTATTAATGGCATTGTATTGGCGACGGATTTAGGAAAGTCGGGTAAAAGTTTTATGCCGATATTCGATCAAATTACTAAAACGGGTAGTTCAACAACAGGAAAAATGGAATTATTATTGTCCGAAATGTCATCCGACATGTTAAATCAAACATTAAAAGCTCTAGTTAATCTTAGTAAACAAGCCATTGAGTTAATTGACAGAAATCTTTTTGAAAGAGCGGCAGACGTGCGTTGGTGGTCCAGTGATTTTGTATTTTGCGAAGCGCTAAAAAACACTGAAACTGAAAATTATGATACTGTTTCTAAACGACTAGCTGTCATTAATTCATCTTATTCAATGTATCGTGATTTAGTCATTGTTGATTCGAATGGACGTATTGTTGCCAATTCTAAATTAGAAAACAGAGACAAATTAAAAGGCGTTAGTGTTTCTGATCAGTCTTGGTTTAGACAAGGCATGCAAATATCTAAATCTGTACAGTTCGGTGTTCAAGACGTTTGCAATAGTGATTTAGAAAGTGAAAAAACTTCTCTTATCTATAGTGGTGGTATTTTAGAGAATGGCCAACGCATCGGAAAAGCATTAGGTGTTTTAGGTATTTTCTTTGATTGGGAGGCATTAGCACATCCGATTTTAGAGGGTTGTGTCCCAAGAATTGACAACCATATTGTTGAGGGTGGAGCATCATTTTTTACTAATACCGACCATCAAATTATTGCAAGTACGGATGAGGAACACTTCACTACGGGAAATCAAGTTAGTATACCCACTGCAAATTTAACCTTAAAAGAAGGGGAGTCTACAGCGGGAATGTTTTTGGCTAACGGCAAAAAATACATAATTGGATCAACAAAAACCAAAGGATATCGTGAATATAGAGGCTTAGAGTGGACTGCACATGTTGTAAGATCGATTGATTAGTCATTCTATGAATATAAATGAGCGTGTTTTTTTAGCTTATAGTATTGAAGCTATAGCAAATAATATCTGTAAAATTTGCGAGAGCTATGGGGTGCTATTAACTAAACTTAAGCAAGATACTTATATTCTGCAGGAATTAATTGAAGGTCGATTTACTGTATTATTTCTTGAGTATGGTTATTTAGAAAGCATCAATAAAAAATTGATTCAGCAGATTCGCCAACATAAACAATTAGAAGATTTATTTATTGTTGTCTATGGGCCGAGTCAATTTTCTAAAGAGAATATCCGCATAACTGCGGGTTGTAATGTCCTTCTACAAGCACCTTTTACTGAGTCGAAATTATTAACGATTTTTAAGCGAGCTTTTTCATTATCCAAGCAAATACTATTTCTTACACCTAATCCAAAACAAGATTTTGTCATTGCATTAGAAAAGATGGGCTATGACTTGTCTTTATCAGAGAGTGCTGAAGACACCCTTTCTGATAAGAGTCCACAGATTCCTGATTATATTATTGCAGAATATTTTTTATCTGGGATGAATGGTCTTGAGTTTCATCATCGAAAAAAAGATAGCGAAAGATTGAAAGACATCCCCTTTATGCTTGCTTATACTGGGCGTAATGTTAATGATATAGAAGCCATTATTAAAGCCAATGTCAATGATATTATTCTTTCGCCCTATTCATCTGCTACCAATCTAAAAAAAATTCAAGATTTAATCCCTTTGCCTCCTAAAGGAAAACGGTTGAGGGCTTTGGTTGTAGATGACAGCCCAATCGTTAGAAGTTTGATTGTAGCCATGTTTAATGAATTGGATTATCACGTTGAAACTGCTGAAAATGGATTTGAAGGTTATAAAGCAGTCGAACGTTTTAATCCAGATATTATTACATCAGACTATGACATGCCAGTTCTTGATGGATGGCAGTTTTGTTCTGAAGTTAGAGATCATGAAAAGTATAAGGATATTCCAATAATCATGATTACAACTCGAGCTAATGAATTAGACTTAAAGAAAGGCGACCTACTTGGAGTGTCGGCATACCTTACTAAACCTTTTTCTAAAGATCAATTGAAAGACGCTATTGAAGCGGCAATGAGAAATGCAAAGATAAAAAAAGAGCAAGAGACAATAGCTAAATTTATGGCTTCTGATACACTAAAATCAATCAACAACATGATAGATGGCAGTTATATTAAAAATGGAGAAGATAAATTTATAACGGTTTTGTTTGCGGACATGTGCGCATTTTCTCTTAAATGTGAAAAATATTCTGCCAGTAAAATTGTTCTACTATTGAATACCTATTTTGATTTAATGGTCGACATTTTATTTGAACATGGAGCGATCATTGATAAATTTATAGGCGATGCAATTGTTGCACGTTTTGATTCAGGTAATACAGAAATTGATGCTAGAAATGCTGTTTATGCGGCTTGGAGAATGCATGAAAAACTTATTGAATTTAATAAAGAGTCTTTTGAAGAAATTCAAATTCGTATTGGCATTAATAGTGGAAGAGTCATATTAGGCAATTTAGGAAGTGAGCGTCACCGACTTGAGTATGCAATGATTGGGGACAATGTAAATATTGGCCAACGGCTTGAGAGTAGCGCTCCAGATCGTAAGTGTATGATTTCTGAAGCCACATATAGTTTAATAAAAGAAAAAGTTTTGGTAGGTGAAAGGCAGGAAATTAAAGTGAAGGGAAAAAGTGAACTTGTTTCTGCGTATATTCTTGAGGGTATTAAAACGTATTAATTGTTGTTTTTAATGCACGGTTTCTTGAAATGGAAAATTAAAATCGGTACATTGTAAAAAGGTTAAAAATAATTGTCGTTAGAAACGAGTACAATCAAATCATATTGATAAGTCTATTTATGTTTATATTGCGGATGAATTTAACCTGGAAATTTAGTTTACTCAAGTAATAAAATAATGATAGAAAAACCGTTAACTCCAAAAATTCTTGACGTTTTTCTTGAAAGTTGTGATGGGCAATTAGACATCAATGAGCTTGAGAATATTTTCGTAAAAATCGATGAGCAAAATTTTAGGTTTTCGAAATTCATAGCATTATTGATGGAAACAAAAACTTGGCAAACTTCCGTTAATCAAAATCCTTGTTATAAAGATTTGTGCTATAACTTAGCATTAGAAATAGAATTTTTTTATTTGCGATTAGACAAACAACCGGCTTATCATTCAATTAGTCATTTTATTGATGTTTGCTTTTCAATGAGTTTGTTATGTGCTGCCAAGTTGAGTATTTCTAAGAATTCAGAAACTTCAACTTGGACTAATCAACTAGAAGAAAATTGGCTTTTACTTTTCTGTGCTATTAGTCATGATTATGGTCATGATGGCAGTTTCAATAAAGCACCTTATCAGTTAGAAAAAAAATCACTTCAATTAATTACAAGTTTTTTAAATAAGCAGAATTTAGATTTAAGTTTTAAATCAAACTTAATTAATGAAATAGAGCCTATTATTCTTGCTACTGACCCACAAGTTTATCCATTACTTTTTCTTAAATTCAGCAATCATGATGATAAGGTTCTAGAACGAATTGATTATTTATGCATGCTGATGGTTGAGGCCGATTTATTGGCGAGTGTTTTACCCAAAAGAGGCTTGTTTTTATCAAAAAAGCTTTCACAGGAATGGTCTGAACACAGTCCATTAGAATCCTCCGAGGTTATTAC
>CAJAHC010000205.1 GCA_903939355.1 uncultured Methylococcaceae bacterium
ACACTGATTCCTGAGCCGAAAACTTAAGTTGAAAAAAGTGTCTGTCGCATTACTTACTATTTTTTAAATGCCTCTAGATGCTTTATTACGCTAAGAGAGCTTCTTGCAAAGTGACAGTTATAACAAATAACTTACTAAAGCCGCTGATATCAAAAACATCACGCAAGGTAGCACTTAATCCACATAACCGAACTGAACCTTTAACAGTTCCCGTTCTCTTAGCTGCCAGTAAAAACACCCGTAAAGCAGCACTACTGACATAACTTACGCCAGTTAAATCAAAAATAATTTGTATTTCACCGTTACTGATCATATCAAGACATTGCTCTTCTAGATCTTTAGAATTTGAGGCGTCAATCCGTCCTACCAAGCTCATTACCATGAACTCTCCTTGTCGTGCTGGTGAAATTGTTAACATACTTACTAGCCCCTTTTTGTTTGCATTAATTAATCATTGAATATCAAGCATAATTCACATAGCCCGCCATTGTGACGTATTTTCACCTTATCTGCCAAACGATATAACAAATATCCTGCCATTTGTAGCACTCCATTTTCATCATTAAGCATCTCTTCATGACTTGGAGGATGAGACGTCAATGACAAAAGACTGCCTTTATAAAGCAGAGTGACTGTAAAAGAATATTCATTAAATAAGGTTTGAAGTGTAACTTTGTCGTTATCATCATGTTGCAAATCAATTAGACCATGATCGGTGAGAATCTCAAATGCCTGCCAAGTAGCATATTCTGCACGACTAATAATCTCAGGACGCGCCCCCCAACTTCTTCCCTGTTGCTCCAAAAATAACACAACATCATCCAAAGAACTATGGAGCGCATCAAAACTCCGTTGCTCACGAGTTTGGTTTTTAATCTGAAATAATGTCGATAGTATAACTGCACTAACTACCCCTAAACTAACACCTGACAACAATAAATTATTTAAAACATCTGGAGAATTTTCATCTAATAAAAGCATAATGGGTTCGTAACTGACGCCCAAAATAAGCCCTATTCCTAATGCTAACGTTTTACGGTTATCCAAGAGCCGAGATCCCATAACTTGAAGACCTGAAAGCGCTGTGAAAGAAGCTAAAAAAATGAGTGCAGCACCCATGACTGACAACGGCAAGATTTGCCAAAGTACAATAGCCTTGGGCATAAATGCAAGTAAACACATAATCCCTGCAAGCCAATAAGCCAAATAACGGCTAGTACAGCCGGTTGATGCGGCCAAACTTACTGCGCCACCACTTGAAGTAAGAGGAAGCCCATTGAGGAAGGAGTTAAGTAAATTAGTAATGCCTTCAGCAAGAATACCCTGCTTAACTAACTGCAAATCGGGGCGCTTCCAGTCTGCATTATTAAAACGCTGCGCAGCAACTAAAGCTCCAAATCCATGCAAAGCGAGAAACAAACCGGTAAAAATAGCCGGTAAAACAGCACTTTGATCTAAAGACCAGCCAATATTCATAGGTCTAGGTACATAAAATAAGGCAGCCTTATAAAAAATAGTCCATTCTACTTCCGGAATCACATCCATATAACAACTAGCAACAAAGCCGATCATCAATCCAAAAAATGCTGAAAATAAACGCAGGTGACCCGATGACCATACATTAAACACAATCATCGTACCTAAGGTAAGCAAACATAAGATACCTTTCTGTTCCAAGGTAATCCCCACCTCGACTTCAAAAATCAGTTTAATTCCATAATAACCCAGCCCTAAACCAATTAACAAAACAGCTAATCCTGCTATCTGAACTGTAAATACTCCTCTTAATCGTTGAAAAAGAAGTGCAAAAGCCATCTGAGCCAAACCAACTATGGCAACCATACCAAAAACCGCACTTAAGCCACTATTGACTTTAACTAATAATAAACCGGAAAAAGTAGAAGACGTCGCTTGCAGAGGGCAAAAATAACCCGAACCAATACCAAAAAACCTGACAGATTGAAGCACCACCCCAAAACCAGAAGCTATAAGCGTCGCAGAGATCAATTGCAAAGACTGTTCGTGATCAAGTCCCAATTTACGAGCAAACAAAGGTGAAATCACCAGATAAACACCCAAAAAAGACATTTGTTGTAAAGCTAAAATCAGTGCAATAGATAAAGGTGGCTTATCACCAGTCCCATATATAATATTTTCTGGTAGACGCATGATGATTAGGAATGGGAGCTAAAACGTTTATTCAATGACGGGTAAAAATACTGTATTTTCGGCATCCGTAGCCCATAAATCACCACTTTCCAAATCAAACCACCAACCATGAAGATTAAGTATTTCTGTATCGATACGCTGTTTTATCCATGGATAAGTACGCAGATTGTCTAACGATCCACGAATTGCCGCTCGTTCTACTAGATGCTGATGTTCGCGTAAATTGTCTAGATTAACTTCGGAGACCGATTCCCCCAACTCATTATCTGACTTCGCAATTTGCTCAATCGCATAATGCATACAACCATCCATTGCCAATGACACCCAATCACCTATAAAATCACGCTGAATTTTTTGACCGGAAAGTGTCTTTAACAAAGCATTAATACCACCGCAACGGGCGTGACCTAAAATCACGATATGCTCAACCTCCAAATCTCGGACTGCATATTCAATAGCTGCACGTGCACCATCATACTTACTCTCAATATCATAAGCAGGAACAAGATTGGCGACATTACGTATTACAAATAAATCACCAGGCTCGGCATTTGTTAAAATGGCCGGATCTACACGTGAATCACTGCAAGCTATGAGCAATATTTTGGGATGTTGCCCATCTTCGACTAAACCTTTCATATTAACAGAATCAAGCTCATAGGCACGTTGCTGAAAGTTTTTAATGCCGTCAAATAGCTTAACTAAAGTAGGGTGGATAAATGCTTGCATAAAATCTTAATGAAATCGCTGATGTTAAAATTAATAACGTTAACAGTTTTAATAAAAATAACCTTAATAGGACATTAAAGCTATCAAGTTAATAAAACCTATTCCTACACCTATTTATTATTTTACAGATTTGCGCCTGTAATTTATTGTTTATTTTCTAATTCCACGCCATAACCAAGTCAATCCAATTCAATCCAATTCAATCTTTAATACTCTAATAGCATGAGCCATAATATCATCCGGATTAAAAGGCTTAGTCATGTAAAGATCGGCGCCAACTTCATTACCCTTCTCTTTATCATATTCTTGTCCTTTCGCAGTTAACATAATGATATATACATCATCCATACGCCATTCCTGCTTGACTGTTCGGCAAACATCAAACCCATTCATTTTTGGCATCATGACATCCAACAAAACCAAAGCAGGTTTTTCCTTCCGAATAATTTCCAGTGCTACTTCGCCATTCTCTGCAAGAAGAAACTCTACATCGTAATCTTCGAGGTCCTCAAGTGCTTGCTCTAACAACAGCCTAATATGAGGCTCATCATCGGTAATCAGAATTTTCTTACTCATGTTTTTATACCTAATAATTTATAAAATTAACTAATGTGTCGCAGAATTTAAATATAACGTGTCCTTAATAACTTTGCTACGCTTTCATCCAACAACTCTCTGCGCCTTACATTTTCAAATCTTACCAATAAATCTTCTACACGTAAGCGATGTTTTTGTGAAGTGCTGAAGTCATGCAATAAATTACCTTTATGCATCATCACAATCCGACTCCCCAGGTTGACAGCTTGTTGCATAGAATGAGTAACCATTAAAGTTGTGAGGCGTTCACGAGCAATAATTTCATCTGTCAAAGCGATGACTTGATCTGCACTTTTAGGATCCAGTGCTGCAGTATGTTCATCTAACAACAACAATCTAGGTTTAAGCCAAGTTGCCATTAACAATGTTAATGCTTGTCGTTGCCCTCCAGAAAGTGAGCCTATAGTACTATCCATTCTATCTTCCAAACCCATTTTTAATCCACCAACACGATCCCGTAATTCATCCCTCAATTGACGCGAGTGCGCCCAACTCAAACCACGAAATTTTCCACGTTTGGCAGCTAAAGAAAAATTATCCAGAATAGACATTGACGGCGCTGTACCGGAAAATGGATTTTGAAAGACCCTGCCGATTAAACTGGCTCGACGATGTTCAGGCCACTTAGTAACATCAAGACCATCCATTTCAATACGCCCGGCATCAATAGAAAAACTTCCTGCCATGGCGTTAAGTAAAGTGGATTTACCCGATCCATTACCACCCAAAACGATGACAAACGAGCCTTCTGCAATATCCAAGTTAATACCTTGCATGGGGCGCACTTCGTTGACAGTTCCTGCATGGAAGGTTTTATAAACATTAGTTAATTTTACTAATGGACGTTCCACCGACAATACAGATTCTAAAACACTCATACAGCTCCCTGATGTTTGTTTACAGAAAACTTGTTCATCATATTAGGAAGTATGAGTGCTGCAAACACAAAAACAGCGGTAATCAACTTTAAATCATTGGGGTTAAGACCAAAAGATAAGGCGAGAGCAACTAACTGCCTAAATAAAATAGACCCAATAATAGTCCCGGCAATAGCTATTCCAACGCTGGTTGCTCCGGTAAGTGCTTCGCCGATAATGACACTTGCCAATCCCCAAACCACCATGCCAATACCCATCTGCACATCTGCAAAATTCTGGTATTGCGCCCATAATGCACCAGCCAAGCCAACCAAACCATTAGAAACTGCAAGTCCAAAAATACGATAATTATCAACGTTACCACCCAAAGCTTTAACCATTTGTGGGTTATCACCGGAAGCACGCATTGCTGTGCCTATATCAGTACGAAAAAAAGCCCATAATGCCAAAGCGATAGAGCTCACTAATACAAAAATTGCTATTAGCATTGTCAAGTCAGCACTGGATAACGTCCACCCCCATAAGTTTGTTTCAGGCCCGGCAAATACGTAACCGCCTACCTGTTCACAGTAAGTCGATAAAGTAACCGCACCCAAAAAGGGAATATTGCTTCGACCCATTACATGCAAATTAACCGAATACAGTGCAGTCATAACCAAAATACCCGCCAATAACGAATTGATCTGAAAACGGGTCTGCAGAATACCGCTAACTGTTCCCGCTGAAGCTCCAGCCATGAAACCTGCAGTTGTTGCCCAAAGAGGATTTATTCCATGCTTAACCAACAATACACTAGCGACCGCGGCTCCAAAAGTCAGTGAACCATCAACAGTAATATCAGCAACATCAAAAATCCGATAAGAAATATAAACACCCAATGCCAACAAGGACAAGATAATGCCTAAAGTTAATGCACCTATCAATAATGTCATACTGACGCTTCTCCTGTGAAATCGACAGGCGCACACCATAAAGCACCTCTACGCAGAACACTTTCTCCTGCCCCCACACCTTCACGATCATCATTTAACAAATGCAACACGCCCCTTATGGTCTGAGTAAACATTAACTTTTCCAGACTTTCCGGTAACTGAATAAATCCTTTAAGTACGGGGCTAAAAGGAACGATACAAGCATGAGCATGGATAAAAAACTCACTACCCGTCGCAAGTGGCCTCAATTGGTGTGCTAGCGGAAAATTCGGATTACGCGCAATGACTCCAACAATTAAACAAGTATCATCTCTATAAGCCGGTTCCGCAGTAAACAGCAAATGATTACGAATAGCTGGAAAATCGAAAAAATCATCCAGATGTTTCTCCGGAGATACCTGTGCAGCCGCACCAATAAGATGAACCGTTTCCGCTAAAACTACCCAAGATACAGTATCACTTGCGCATATTTCCAGTGCAGCTTGGGCTAATTCACTCAAGCGTAAAGTTGGTGTTTCCGGTATTTCACCAAACTTCAGCAGATAACGAAATTTTCCTGTTACTTTAAGCCCATGATATAAAGTGACCTCTGGAACCAACTCGGCCTCCTGCTGCATCCAATCGGGATGCGCAGGATCATCACCGCGCAAGGTGATTGCAAGTCCGGATACAGCAAGCAATTCTCCTGAATGTTCAGCGTTTACATTGGCACTGCCCAATACTCCCTGACCAATAACCAAAGTATCAGAATGGATGGGTATGGTAACTGTTTTCTTAATACTACTGTCCAAGACAGAGACATTTTTATCTATGACCAAACCCTGCTGAATTGAAGCCTCATTTAATGTATAAACGTCAAAATCATTTTCCGCCATCGTTACTCGGCGAGGCATGATATTGTTTTGGTCTTTAATTATCGGTTTCTCAATAATCGCAGATGTAACAAACGAATCAAGCAATTGCTGAAACCCAACCAACTTTAGAACTTCGCTGACTGTCGAAGACGGGTTAATCAATCGAAAAGAGCCCCCTATTGCTTTAAGATTTTTAGTCAATATCACTAATACACGTATGCCAGCAGAACTTAGATAAGTAACTTGTGATAAATCCAAAGCAATACGGTGAGAGCCCCCATGCACGGTATCCTGAAATGTCTTATTTACTGAATTGCTCCAAGCCGCATCGAGCCTTCCCCGTAATTCAATACGCATTTCATCATCATCAAGCTGGGTAATAATCTCCATTTATGTTCTCTTTAAAATTATTGATGATGACTCAAACGTATATCAGCTGTATCTAAAAGCGCTGCAGGTATTTTCATATATAAAGCCTTGGCGTTTTCTTCACTGACGATCAGGTTAATTTTTGAAGTACGGGAAAAAGGAATCTGACTAGGCGCTTTACCGCGCATCACTTCTGCAGCTTTGATTGCCATATCAAAACCTGCCTGATAATAATCCGTTGAATAAGCAACAGCAGCTCCTTGTTCGACGCCGGATTTACTAAAAGTAAACAATGGCTTTTTAGCTCGATTGGCTGCTTGAGCAATCGCGACAAACCCTGATACCATCTGGTTATCAACTATTTGCACCCAAGCATCAATTGGTTGACTGGCCATTGCTAAAGCCGCATTAGGCAGTTCACTTGAAGAA
>CAJAHC010000206.1 GCA_903939355.1 uncultured Methylococcaceae bacterium
GGCAGAAAGGGCATACTGAATTATATAGAGGTGCTGAGTATGTGGTTGATTTTTTACCAAAAGTGAAGCTAGAGATTGCTGTTGCAGATGACATGGTGGAAAAAGCAGTCAGTACGATTGTAAATGCGGCAAACACCGGTAAAATTGGTGATGGCAAGATTTTCGTTTCTAATCTAGAGCAAGTTGTGCGTATTAGAACCGGTGAAACCGGAGAGGATGCTATTTAAAATGTCTTCTATGATAAATAAAAGTGTTATTTTAGGCTTACTTTTGCTTCCTGAGATGGCTTTAGCGGGTCAATTAAACCAGGCGCATACCGCGTGGATTTTAACTTCTACGGGATTGGTTCTGTTTATGACTATTCCTGGCTTGTCGTTATTTTATGGTGGATTAGTCAGAAGCAAGAATGTCTTGTCTGTATTGATGCAATGTTTTTCAATTACTTGCATCGTTTCTATTCTTTGGTTAGCGGGCGTTTATAGTTTTATCTTTACCGATGGTGGAGAATTACAAAAAGTCATTGGCGGAGCATCCAAAGTTTTTCTCCCCGATATAAATGTAGCCTCATTGACGGGTGATATTCCAGAAACAGTTTATTTTATGTTTCAAATGACTTTTGCCATTATCACTGTTGCTTTAATAGTGGGTGCGTTTGCAGAACGTATGAAGTTTTCAGCCATGCTGTTGTTTAGTGCGTTATGGCTAATTATTGTTTATATGCCAATTTGTCATTGGATTTGGGGTGGAGGCTGGTTAGCTGATTTGGGTGTGATGGATTTTGCTGGCGGTATTGTGATACATGTCAATGCGGGTGTTGCGGCTTTAGTTGCAGCTTTGGTTATTGGAAAAAGAAAAGGTTTTCCAACAACAGCAATGCCACCCCATAATATGACTATGGTGGTTACAGGGGCTGGTATGCTCTGGGTGGGGTGGTTTGGTTTTAACGCAGGAAGCGCTTTAACAGCAGATGGTCGTGCTGGAATGGCTATGTTGGCTACACATATTGCAGCCGCTTCTGGAGCTTTAACTTGGATGTTCATTGAATGGAAGCGGTTTGGCAAGCCCAGTGTATTAGGTGTGGTGACGGGTATGGTCGCAGGTTTAGGCACTATTACTCCAGCATCTGGTTTTATAGGACCTATGGGGGCGCTAGCAATAGGCATTATAGCGGGAATAGTTTGTTTTTACGCTACCCAATATGTTAAGCGTAAGTTGAAAATTGATGATTCATTAGATGTATTTCCTGTTCATGGTATAGGTGGTATTACCGGCTCATTGTTAACGGGTGTTTTTGCCGCGAGCGGTTTGGGTGGGTTAGGCTTGGCTGAAGGTGTGACGATTCTGGATCAAGTTAGTGTCCAAGCTTTGGCCGTTTTTGTAACGGTTCTTTGGAGTGCTTTTTTTAGTTTTTTAATTCTCAAGCTATTAGACAAATGGATAGGTTTGCGAGTAACAATAGATGAAGAAATTGAAGGCCTTGATACAGTTTTACATGAAGAAACCGGTTATCTAGATTTATAATTGTTCAGGAAAAAAGGGGCAAGAGGCCCCTTTTTTGGTTAAATAATGTTATGTAGGTAAATAACAGGGCTCATATGCTAATTCGACGCATTTTATCTATCATCAAATGGGCTTTTATTTTAGGGAGTAGTTTTTTACTACTTTAC
>CAJAHC010000207.1 GCA_903939355.1 uncultured Methylococcaceae bacterium
AGATCCAACTAAGGATAAAGAATATACCCGAACCATTGAAGTTATTAAGTTAATGAGTAGTTGATAACATTAAATACTGAAATTGAATCTGGTTATTAACAAGAGACAAACTATGCAACCCATTATCAAGATGCGCCTAGTATGATCAGCATTTCTAAAAAGTTTCAAGGTCATGATATAGAAGTGATTATTTGGCCGTTGTATAAGTCAGAGGATAAAAAGCGGTTGAAACCGATGCAAACGGTTGGTCTATAGGTTTTTTTGAATAGACTGCATGCTCTATTCCCGACTTGCCAGAACGTGAGCATCAAGGCGAATATGAAGTAAGACTGGAGCTGGATTAATTTATTTATTTAATCGATATGCTGTTTTAACCATGCCAATAATGGAAAGTATAAGTGACCACTATTTTAATTTGCACTGTCGGCGGTAGCCATCAACCAATTGTAACGGCGATTATCGTAGAAAAGCCCGATCATGTTTATTTTATTTGTACCGATAGAGATCCAGCAACTAATACGCCAGGCTCTAATCTGCAAATTACCGGTAAAGGTTGTTGTATTAAGGCAAAGTTTAATGACGATGCACCAAACTTGCCTAATATTCCGACACAAGCAGGCTTAAACGCGGATCAATTTAGTGTGTATATGACTTCCTCTGATGAATTGGATCAAATTTATAGTGATTGCAATAAAGCCATCAAAGATGCCTTAAGTCAGTTTCCTTCAGCTAAGATTATTGCCGATTACACGGGCGGTACTAAATCGATGTGTGCTGGCTTGGTTATGGCGGCAATGGAATATGAAGACATCGAGTTGCAATTGATAACAGGCAGCCGTAATAATTTGGTTGCGGTTAATGATGGCGATCAATATCGGCTGTTTGTTAATACCAAGGGCATTCAATTTGAACGCTTAATTGCGCCTTATCGACAAGCATGGATGCGTTATGCTTATAGTGAGGCAGAAGAGGGTTTAAAGCAGATCGCTATACCCCAGAGCGTTGAGCTTCGGGCGCAATATACGCGTTTTCGTGATTTAAGTCGGGCTTTTGCTGAATGGGATAATTTTAATCATCAAGCTGCACTGGAGATATTACAGTGCTATGCACGAATTTTACCTGCTGATTTAAGGTGTTATTTTGATGTGGCTAAACGCTTAAATAATGATGATCTTAAGCTACGCGAAGCCGCACAGCTTTTAGACTTATATCGTAATGCACAGCGCCGTGCGGCTCAGGGTCGATACGATGACGCTATTGCCAGAGTGTATCGCTTGATTGAATGGACGGCACAATGGATATTAAGATCGCAATGCAATATTCAAACAGGGTGTGTGAAAGAAGAGGATATTCCTGAAGGTTTAACGTTAACTAAAAATCATGATAGCGGCCAGTATCAAGCGGGTTTATTTGCTGCCTGGCAGTTAGTTAGGTTTAAAACAGCCGGTGCCGCTGCTCAATTTATAGTTTCTCAAGAAAATAATATGCGTAATCATATTAAGGTTCGTAACTTGTCTATATTGGCTCATGGTTTTGAGCCGGTTAAAGTCAGTGATTGGCAACCTATTCACCGTTGGTTAGAAGAGCATTTTATGCCTATGCTGTTAGTAGAAACGGCCAGTGTGCGTATTAAAGAATTACCCAAACAACTGCCTGCTGCTTATACACTTTAGGAGATACTATGACAATTCTCAGTCATTTAGTCCTCGTTTCAGGACAAGCTGTTCCTAATATTACGCCGGCATTGGATGATAGTTTTAAGCCTAAGCAAATTGTTATGCTGGTTAGTTCGGATATGGATTTACGAGCTGATTGGCTAGAGTCAGTCTATAAAAAACGCGGTATTAAATGTAGTCGTCACTATATTCAAGATGCTTGGGATATTGAGCATATACGTGACAGGGTCTTAGATTTAATAACAAAGTACGATGAAGGTAGTTTGGCTTTAAATGCTACGGGTGGTACTAAGCCTATGAGTATTGCTGCTTATGAAGTGTTTCGGGATTTACATCGACCTGTTTTTTATGTGCATCCTGAACAAGATCGGGTTATCTGGTTATATCCCTCAGAGCAGGCTGGTCAATATTTAGCGGGTCGCATTAAATTACCTGAGTTCTTTCAGGCTTATGGGGCGACTATAACCGATCAAGGCGATAAGTTAGGTGTTCCGGCAATTTATCGTGAACTTACCGAAAAAATTATTAATGATATTGCCTACTATTCAAAAGCTCTAGGAAGTATCAATTATTTGGCGCAATTAGCGACAGGGCGCTTGAGTGTTGAACTTAATGCTCAACAGATGAGTGATATGTTTTTAGCGGATTTAATGGCGTTGTTTTCGGCTAACAATCTAGTCAGGTTGGAAAAAAATAAACTTATATTTGCTAATGAAGCGGCTAGATTTTATGTTAATGGCGGCTGGTTTGAGCAACATGTTTATGGCTTGTGTCTTAATATAAAAAAACAAACGGGCATTCAAGATATCGGCCGGAGTGTACAAGTCGATCGGCAGCATCAAAATAAGCCCGTTAGAAATGAAATGGATGTTACTTTTTTAAAAGACAACCGCCTGTATATTATCGAATGTAAAACCAAGCGTTATAGTGCTAACGACCAAGGTTCGGGCGCAGATACACTCTATAAGTTGGATACTTTAAAAGATTTATTGGGTGGTTTACAAGCTAAAGCCATGTTGATTAGTTTTACGGAACTAGGTGACTATGACAAACAACGGGCAGGGGACTTAAATATATCACTTTGTTGCTATAAACAAT
>CAJAHC010000208.1 GCA_903939355.1 uncultured Methylococcaceae bacterium
AGCAGGTATCTTAGCATGGCCAGCGGCTTTAACTGATTGGGTGCGCCCAGGTGTTATGCTATATGGCATCTCACCGTTTGCAGAGATTACCGGTGGGCAGTTGGGATTAAAACCTATCATGGGATTATATTCACGACTGATAGCGGTAAAACAGATAGTAACCGGTGATAAAGTTGGTTATTCAGGTAGTTGGGTATGTGAAAAGCCGACAACACTGGGTGTTGTCGCTATCGGTTATGGTGATGGGTATCCACGTTATGCTAAAACAGGCACTCCCGTATTAGTTAATGGTCAGCGTGTGCCCCTGATTGGTAGAGTATCAATGGATATGATTACTGTTGACTTGGCTGGACAACCCCATGCAAAACCAGGCGATCCAGTGACATTATGGGGTGATGGTTTGGCTGTCGAGGAAATTGCTCTTTGCGCTGATACTATACCTTATACTCTGGTATGTGGTGTAACGCAGCGGGTAAAGATTGTTGAGAAGACTGGGCTCTAAGAAGAAGTGCTGTTAAGCAAAAAAGCCAAATCTGCCAAAAAGCTACTTAATAGCACCCTATCTTTATCAACTCAAAAACTCTGTTCTCAGCAGTCTCTTGTTAAAAAAAGCATTAACAAAATTTCCAGCAATCGTTATTTTTTGATATAAAGATCAGTAATAGTGCCGGTAATCATTTCTGCGGCAAAGCCAAAGGTTTCTGCTAAGGTGGGATGCGGATGTATGGTTAAACTGATATCTTCAGCATCTGCACCCATTTCTAGTGCCAAAACGGCTTCTGAAATTAACTCGCCAGCGTTAGTACCTACCATACCAGCACCTAGTAATTTGCCCGTTTCTTTTTCACAGAGTATTTTTGTTAAACCTTCTTTACGCCCTAAACATAGGGAACGGCCGCTGGCTGCCCAAGGAAATGAAGCTTTGTCGTATTCAATGCCTTCTTGCTTGGCCTGGTTTTCGGTGAGACCCATCCAAGCAATTTCCGGATCGGTATAGGCAACAGATGGAATTGTTAAGGCATCAAATTGTGCTTTATGGCCAGCAGTCACTTCTGCAGCGACTTTTCCTTCATGAACGGCTTTATGCGCTAACATAGGATTGCCAACAATATCACCAATGGCAAAAATATGATTTACGTTGGTGCGTTGTTGTTTATCGACTAATATAAAGCCTTGTTCATTAACATTAATACCGGCCAGCTCTGCACCAATTATAAAGCCATTAGGTTTACGACCCACTGCTACTAAAACGGCGTCGAATAGTTCTGATTCAGGGGAATTTTTACCCTCAAGGGAAACTTTAAGACCTTCTTGTCGGGTTTCAATAGAGGTAACTCTAGTTTCCAGCCAGATATTTTTATATTGCTTTTTTATGCGTCGGGCGAGCGGAGTAACTAGGTCTTTGTCACACCCAGGAATAATCTGATCCATTAACTCAACGATACTTATTTCTGAGCCCATGGCATGATAAACGGTTGCCATTTCCAAACCAATAATGCCGCCACCTACAATCAGTAGTTTTTTTGGTATTTCAGTTAGTTGCAAAGCGTCTGTTGAATCCCATAGGCGGGGATCATCATGAGGAAAAACAGGTATTTTAGTTGGACGTGAGCCCGCAGCAATAATAGCTTGATCAAAGCGGATAGTTTTGACGCCTTCTGCTGTTTCAACATCCACTGTATTTGCTGAGGTAAACTTTCCTAACCCTTGAATTAAAGTGACTTTACGTTGTTTTACCAAGCCAGCAAGTCCAGTATTTAAACTTTTGGTAATGCTTTCTTTCCAAGCCCTTATTTTGTCGATATTAATCGTCGGTTTGTCGAAAGTAACACCATGTTCTGCAAATTCATCAGCTTCATGGATAATTTGAGCGGCGTGAAGTAATGCTTTTGAGGGAATACAGCCAACATTAAGACAA
>CAJAHC010000209.1 GCA_903939355.1 uncultured Methylococcaceae bacterium
ACAACCAAACGGGTGTCGTCTGTTGACCCATCATCAACAATAACTATCTCATAAGCAAGATATGATTGCGCCAAGACAGAGTCAATTGCTTTAGATAATGTATGTGCAGAATTATAGGTAGCAATTATTACCGAAAATTTAGGGCTCATAGCTAAAGTATTATATAAACTTCCCGACAAATTAACTCCGACCTCACGTTAGACTAAAACTGAGAATATTTTGATATTGCAAAGTATTACTATCAATGCAACGAGTTAGCGAAACTCTTAACAAATATAGTGCTGATTATCCAAAAAAACAGTTTCTATCGCCTATAATTAGCAATACTCAACAAAGTTATACATAAAGTTATGGCACTTAAAATTTTGAGCCATTAACTGAACAAGTTCAGCCACATAATTCCATTATCTAACTTACCACCTATTGGATAAATTTATTTCCAAATAACTGCCAAATTTCTATGATTCCATTTATTTCACGACGATTAATTTACCCACTACAAGAAAAATTAGTGCAAAGACCTACGTTTTCTTATCTTGCGAATTTGGATCAAACTCAATGGTTTTCAAGGGAAGATATCGAGACTATTCAACTTCAAAAAATGAAAGCTCTTTTATCCAAAGCCAAAAAAAACAGTCCATGGCATGCTAATCGCATTAAAACTTCATCTATTAATTTTGAAAATTTCACTTTAGATGAATTTACAAAACTTCCAGTCATGACACGTACAGATATTCAAAAACATGGCAATGAAATGACTTGGCATAATGTTCCTGGAGGTTGCTTTCGCTACACAACAGGAGGTTCAAGTGGACAACCTCTTATCTTCAATTATGGTAGATCTCGTCAAGCTTCGGATGCTGCTGGCCGAATTCGGGCCAGACGCTGGTGGGGAGTTAATATTGGTGATCCAGAAATTTACTTATGGGGTGCTCCAGTTGAGCTCAATAAAATTAACCGAATAAAAACAATCCGCGACCATCTCCTGAATCAGTTAATTTTAAATGCATTCGAAATGTCACCGGAAAATATGTCACTATATTTAACTGCGATACAAAAATTCAAACCTAAATGTATCTACGGTTATGCCAGCAGCATAGAGCTGTTAGTTAAATACGCCCGCCAAACTAATCGACAACTCTCACTACCTGATTTAAAAGTCGTATGTACAACTGGAGAGCCACTTTATCCTGAACAACGTCAGTTAATTTCTGATTTTTTTAATGTGCCCGTAGCCAATGAATTTGGCAGTAGAGATATTGGTTTTACTGCGCATGAGAATAAACATCAACAAATGTTATTAATGAGTGAAAGTATTTTTCTTGAAGTTCTGGATCAAGATAATAATCCTGTAAGCCCAGGTGAAACCGGCGAAGCCGTTATGACGGGCTTATATTCAGAAGCGCAACCTTTTATAAGATATCGCACTGGTGACATGATCAAATTATCAGACAATCCCGACAAAAGTGGCACAGGACTTCATGTCATTGAAAAAGTTATTGGACGTAATACCGATTTTTTAATTCATGAAAATGGGTCTATTGTTCATGCATTAGCTGCCATCTATATTCTTCGTGAAACAATCGGTATCGAAAAGTTCAAAATAACTCAGCAAGCCATTAATGAATTTCAAGTTGACATTGTCACTAATCAATTTTGGAATCTGCAATCATCAGAAACAATTCAGAAAAAATTTAAATCACGATTCGGTAACAAATGTAAAACGCATATTCAACTAGTCAATACAATCCCCTCAGAAGCCTCTGGAAAAACAAGACAAGTCATATCAAAAGTACAAGCTCCGTCATTCTGAATACGTCAATCACAATTTTTTGCACTAGACTTGTTCATAATTAAATTGATTAACATAATAATCCATCAATACAATGGCAAATAATATCTCAACACTCATCAAGCTCCCGTTCAGGTATAAACCTTGGCGACCAGCGCACTTAGATATTATTCTAAATGATATCAGGGGATTATCAAGACAACCTGTTCATGCCGATGCGGTTCATCTTGAAGCGACGATTAATTGGCTATGTCGAGCCCAAGACCAACGAATAGGTCAAAAAGATCAGGGCGGCATATCCGCTGGCTGGAGTTTTGAAGATGGCTGGCTCCCAAGTTACCCGGAAACCAGTGGTTATATTATCGAAACATTGCTTGCGGCTGAAAAAATCCTAAATAATCCAGCCCTAAAAGTCAGGGCGGAAAAAATTGTTGATTGGGAGCTTTCTATTCAGAACGCTGATGGTTCGTTTCCTGGTCATTTTGGAGAAATCGCTAGTAAACCAGTTATTTTTAATACCGGACAGATTATGCACGGCATGATCGCTGGCTATCT
>CAJAHC010000210.1 GCA_903939355.1 uncultured Methylococcaceae bacterium
GCTATTTGCATGATTTATGGCTACCCTGCTTGCCAATCTTCATTAGCGCGCATTAACCAAGATAACTCTGAGATTACTGATCGTGTGGAAGTATTTATTAATGGTGTTGAGCTGGGCAATGGCTATTATGAATTAACTGATGCACAGGAGCAGTGTGCTCGATTTGATCAGGAGATTGCTTATAGACAGGAAAAAAAGCGCCCTAGTGCAGTTAAGGATGAGTATCTTATCGCGGCTCTTGAAGAAGGTTTGCCCGAATGTTCGGGCATGTCCATAGGGCTTGATCGTTTGTTAATGTTGTTAGCAAGTGGCGAAACAATTAACAATGTACTTAATTTTCCTGTCAGTAGAGCTTAAGATATTTCAATATTTACTGTGTTACAATTGCCTTATTTTTAATTTTTTAGACCCTTACGCTTTATTTTTAGCCACTTACATGAAATTAACTACTTTTTTTTACTGGCTATTATTGGGAATGCTCATTTCCTTTAACGTTAGTGCTGGTGAAGATTTTATTGTTAAGGATATTCAAGTCAGGGGATTACAGCGTATTTCTTTAGGAACTGTTTATAGTTATTTGCCTGTTAATGTGGGCGAAAAGTTTTCATTGGATAATGTTTCTCCAGCCATTAAGGCTCTTTTTAAAACAGGCTTCTTTAAAGATGTATCGTTGGAAAGGGAAGGTTCAACGTTGATTGTCAATGTTGTCGAGCGACCCTCTATTGCCAAGATAATGTTTGAAGGCAATAAAGATCTTAGTAAAGACGATTTGACTAAGGCGTTGGATAAAATTGGGCTTGCTGAAGGTAAAATATTTGATCGGCAAATATTGGATAAAGTAGAGCAGGAGTTAACGCGTCAATACCTTAGTCATGGAAAATATGGCTTGAAGATTAAAATAGATGTTTCTAATCTGACCCGAAATCGAGTGGGTATCATGATTAAAATTTCAGAGGGTAGGGTTACCAAGATAAAGCAAATTAATATTGTTGGCAACAATGCTTTTGATGAAAAAATACTTTTAAAACAGTTTGAGTTAAATACCTCCAATTTACTTTCTTTTTATACCAAGGACGACCAATATTCTAAGCAAAAATTAGCGGGCGATTTGGAAAGCTTAAAGTCTTATTATTTGGATCGTGGCTATATCAATTTTTCTGTAGAGTCTACTCAGGTTGCTATTACGCCAGATAAAAAAGATATTTACGTTACCATCAATATTAAAGAGGGTAGTGTTTATAAATTATCCAAGGTTAAGCTTGCGGGAAATTTGATAGTGACGCCTGATCAATTGATTAAGTTGGTGGGCATTGGTCCGGGCGAGATTTTTTCCAGAAAAAGTGCGACTGAAACATCAAAAGCTATTCAGGATAGACTGGGTGATGAAGGTTATGCGTTTGCTAACGTTAATATGGTGCCAGAAATTAATGAGGCTGAAAGAACGGTAGAAATGGCTTTTTTTGTCGATCCAGGTAAACGTGTTTATGTGCACCGGATCAATTTTAGCGGCAATGCTAAAACTCGCGATGAAGTGTTGCGCAGAGAAATGCGTCAAATGGAGGCTAGCTGGGCCTCCAGTTCAAAAATCGAGCGTTCAAAAACACGACTTGAGCGATTGGGTTATTTTGAATCAGTTAATGTTGAAACACCTCCTGTTGTTGGAACGACTGATCAGATTGATGTTAATTATTCAGTGGTAGAAAAGTCTTCGGGTAATATTTCAGCGGGCGTTGGTTTTTCACAGGTGCAAGGTATAGTATTAAACGCCAACATTGTTCAGGATAATGTGTTTGGCTCGGGTAAGCGGGTGAATGTGGCTTTTAATAACAGTAGCTATATTACCAGCTATCAATTTGGCTACTTTAATCCATATTTTACGACGGATGGCGTTGGACAAGGTTATAACCTAGGTTATTCAAAAAGAAATGCGGGTAGTATTAACATTGCTAATTACTCTTCAGATATTGCCAATGCAGGTGTCAATTTTGGAATTCCCCTGAATGAATTTGACCAAATACGTTTGGATACCGATTTAAAGCATACTACGCTACATGATTCCGCAAGTTCGTCTTACGAAATTCAATCTTTTCTAAAAGATCAAGGTGAAGTTTTTAATACCTTGGGTCAAGGCGCAAGTTGGTCTCACGATACCTTAAATCGAGCAATATTTCCGACTAAAGGCGGTATGCAGCGGATATCTGGGTTAATTATGGTACCGGGCAGTGACTTAGAATATTACAAGATTGGTTATAAGCATCAACAATACTTTCCTTTAGCCAAAGATTTCATTTTTAAGGTGATGGGTGAGGTTGGTATTGGCGGTGGTTATGGCAATACGGGTAATTTACCTTTTTTCGAAAATTACTTTGCAGGTGGTACCGGTTCGGTACGTGGTTTTAAGAATAATACGCTGGGACCAAGAGACTCCAACGGAATGCCGATAGGGGGGTCTAATAAAATAATTGTTAATGCTGAAATGTTTTTCCCCGTACCCTTTATGTCGGATACTAAATCTATTCGCTTGGGATCATTTATTGATTCAGGCTCTTTGAACGATAGTTTTTCAGTAACGGGCTATCGCACTTCGGCCGGTCTTTCTGGGGAATGGCTCTCTCCTTTTGGAGCTTTGGCCGTGAGTGCGGCCTATCCTATAAATCTTGGCACCTATAGTTACGATACATATAATCCTTACAATGGCGTTAATACTCATACTATTATTACTCAGCCTGATCAAACACAATACTTTCAGTTCAACTTTGGTCAAAATTTCTAACAGAAGTTATTTTAGATATAGTGTTAATCACTTATAATCTAACTATTGTATAATGCATTCAATATTATCTTTTAATTCAATTATAACCGGGGATCTATTTACCAATGAAAATGAAAATTGCTTTATTCTTAGGACTTTTGTTTATTGCAAATATAAGTTACGCAGAGTTAAAAATTGGTGTAATTAATATGAATGCTGTTCTTGAAAAAACACCCCAAATGGAAAAAGTTAAAAAACGTTTTGATCAAAAATTTGGATCACGCGGTAAGATGTTGGA
>CAJAHC010000211.1 GCA_903939355.1 uncultured Methylococcaceae bacterium
ACTGGAGTTCAGACGTGTGCTCTTCCGATCTTGTTGAACTTGATTCTAAAATGGTGGCTGATGGAAAACCGGGTCCTGTATGGCAAGTTATGAATAGTATTTTTCAGGCTTACAAGCAGTCGCTGATTATGAGCGAGCAAACTTTTTTTGAATTTCCTTGCGAGTTTCCTGTTAAAGCAATGGGTAAAGCAGACATGAAGCTTGATATGTTGGTAATAGAAATTGTGCGGCGCCATTTTCTTGATGTAAAAGATGATGCGATAACTACTCGTCCTAGTAAAGATGGAAATTTTGTCGCAGTTACAGTGATAATTGAAGCTTCCAGCAAGAAACAACTAGATGCTATTTATCAGGATTTAACAGATCATCCTGATATTCTGATGGCTTTGTAGGATAATATTTTTGTGAAGGCTAATAATATAAAAGGCAATCCATGGTGTTTGCCTTTTATATTATTTGTCAGATAGATTTTTTTGATGTTAACGATACGTAATTTAGGATTGCAAGATTACGATATTACTTGGCAGGCTATGCAGCGTTTCACTCATGAACGCACCACGGATACAAATGATGAGCTATGGATAGTTGAACATCCGTCTATTTATACCTTGGGATTGAACGGTAAACGTGAACATTTATTAACTATCGGAAACATACCTGTTATTAATTCTGATCGTGGAGGTCAAGTGACTTATCATGGGCCGGGACAAATAATTATTTATGTTTTACTGGATATTAAGCGCTTAAATCTGGGTATCCGTCAACTAGTCAATATTCTTGAGCAATCTATGATAAGTGTTTTAGCTCAGTATGACATATTCGGTCTTTCTAGAATTGATGCTCCGGGTGTTTATGTTAATGACCAAAAAATTGGTTCTATCGGGTTAAGAATTAAAAAAAATTGTAGTTATCATGGTTTAAGTTTAAATAATAATATGGATTTACGTCCTTTCGATCATATTAATACCTGCGGGTATTCAGGTCTTAAAGTCACCCAATTGTCTGATCTCGGTGTAACTGTCAGTTCAAAAGAACTTGCAGATTCTGTTACTCAAGCTATTACTGCAGCATTATTATTATGAAAAATCAAGCACCATCGAGATCAACACCTGAATCCCATGAACGTAGTGCTAAAAAATTGGCACGTATTCCAATCAAAGTTGAATATTCTGAGACAATTTTGCGTAAGCCTGATTGGATTAGGGTTAAGCTCTCGGCTAGTGACGAGATTACAAAAATAAAACAACTGTTGCGTGAGCATAAATTGCACACGGTTTGCGAAGAAGCAGCTTGCCCAAATTTGCCTGAATGTTTTCAGCATGGAACCGCTACCTTTATGATAATGGGTGATTTATGTACCCGTCGTTGTCCTTTTTGCGATGTGGCACATGGAAAACCACTGCCATTGGATATAAATGAGCCGCAGAATTTGGCTGATGCCATTCAGGCAATGGCGTTAAAATATGTGGTAATTACCTCTGTTGATCGTGACGATTTAAGGGACGGTGGTGCGGGGCACTTTGCTGAATGCATAAAGAAAATCCGCGAGCAAACACCTACTACTAAAATTGAAGTTTTAGTTCCAGACTTTCGTGGCCGTATCGATAAAGCTATAGATATTCTTGCTCAAACCCCTTGTGACGTTTTTAATCATAATCTGGAAACTGTGCCTAGACTTTATAAGCAGGTGCGTCCTGGTGCAAATTATTTAGGTTCACTGGAATTGTTGGCCAAATATACAAAAGTACAGCCATTAACACCAACTAAGTCAGGGCTTATGCTGGGTGTAGGAGAAGAGCAGGAAGAGGTGCATCAGGTTATGAGGGATTTAATAGCGCATGGTTGTTCAATGCTAACATTAGGCCAGTATCTTCAGCCTACCAAGTCACATTTACCTGTAAAAAATTATATTACGCCTGAACAGTTTGATCAATATGGAGCATTTGCATTGCAACTTGGTTTTAAGCAAGTTGCAAGTGCACCTATGGTTAGATCTTCTTATCATGCCGATCTTCAAGCTAAAGCCTTTATTTAACGTTGTTTATAAAATAAGTTATTTGCCTAGATAATAAAAAAATATTAGCTTGGTAATCTTGCGCTTGCCAGTTGATCCAATGGATATTTATAAGTAATAATTTAACATTTATTGTGGTTAACAATCTTA
>CAJAHC010000212.1 GCA_903939355.1 uncultured Methylococcaceae bacterium
CGACAACCTACGCCAGGCGTGCGTAATAATGCCAGCCAGTATTTTAAGTCGTTGTTGCTAGATTGGGTAATTATGTTCAGAGGACTTTAACTTTATCTAAAATGTGAATGGCTTTATTGGCTTTCATAATCAGAGCATAACTGACCCTCTCAAATGGACGAAAAATTAGCAGTGTTCCTGCAACTTCATCTGGAAGTTTAATAAGATCGTTTTTTATAGGACTGTATTGATCATTCATTGTTTTACCATTTTGGTATATCGTTAATTCATGCCCGGTCAAGATACCATCTCGAGTGCCTTTATCTATAACTACAACATCGTGAAGACCTATTTGAGAAATTCCACCAAGCACACTGATGATACTACCATTTATAGCTATTTCAGGAGGTCTGGGGAAATAATTTACAGTAATATCGTTTTTAAGTGTTGGCAGAATTCGATCGCCACGGCGAATTTCGCTGTTGGATTTTATGATTAATAGTGTAGCTGGGTTGCCTATTTTCTCCAATCGTGTATCGGCAATATATTCGGCATTATATCCCAGTATTTCGTCAGTATCCGGACTAATATAGGTCTCGCCTGCTCGATATATGCTGTATAAGGGACTATCTGAGCGAGTTATAGAGCGCACATAAAGTTTGTCACCAGAACCAGCAATAAGGTGTTCACCGGCGATATCTAAAACATAAGGCGCCTGATTGAGTTCATTTTCTGAAACAACCTTGGGAAAAGTTAGGAATTGAGCAATAGAATTGGCAGGAATTAAGTTAATGGCTTGTTTTATACTACTTTCACGGATACAGGGGAGAAGCTTTCCGGTATCAGAGGTTGCAAATTCTGAACGTCCATTCTTAATATCTTCATAGTTAAGAATGCAACCGTTATGACTTTGTGAATGAGCCTGTGGTTTATTTTTGGATAAGCGGATTAAAGGTTCTTTGTTAATCATGGAAAAGTAAAGCGTATCTCCAGGATAAATGGGTGGTTGGTTTTTGGTGGGTGAGTTTTTATTCCATAGTTCAGTCCATTGCCACGGGTGGATTAAAAATTTATTTGATATATCCCAAAGGGTATCACCCGCTACAACAGTATATTGATCTGGATGACTTGGGTTTATTTGTATTTCTGTAGCCCATGTATTTATACTAATGAAGAAAACAGCTATAAATCCTAATGGTATTCGAGAAGCTATAGTCATTTGAGTGGTTTTTTAGTCTTTATAGGTTCAAAGTTTATATGAATTACTATAGAATTCCAGTATTGAATTATTTTAATGGAGAGGTTGTTGAGTATTTTAACTATTCTCGAATTTCCGGATGAGCGATTGCGCAAAAAGGCGGCAGTGGTCAAAGGGGTCGATGATAACATCAAAAAATTAGTCGATGATATGCTTGATACAATGTATCAAGCTCACGGGGTTGGTTTGGCTGCAACTCAGGTTGATGTGCATCAACAAGTTATTGTGATTGATGTGAGTGACGAAAAAAATGATCCTTTATATTTAATAAATCCTGTCATTATTGAAAAGGATGGTATTAAAGAATCCGAAGAGGGTTGTCTTTCTGTGCCAGGTTTTTTTGAAAAGGTAGATCGTGCTGAATATATAAAGGTAAGAGCGCTTAATAGAGAGGGACAGGCCTTTGAATTTGTGGCAACGGAGTTACTGGCTATTTGTGTGCAGCATGAAATGGATCATTTAAATGGGAAGTTGTTTGTTGATTATATTTCACCATTAAAAAGACAGCGGATTAAGAAGAAACTGGAAAAAATTCATAAAATGGATAAAAACTGACCATGAGGATTATTTTTGCCGGAACTCCAGACTTTGCCGTGCCCAGCCTTAAAGTACTGCTTGATTCTAATCATGAGGTGTGCGCAGTTTATACCCAGCCTGATCGTCCTGCAGGTAGAGGAAGACATAATCATATAAGTCCAGTGAAAGAGCTGGCTTTGAAGCATTCACTTCCGGTAATTCAGCCGCTTACACTTAAGGGTGACGATGAGTTACAACAGCTCATATCATTTAATGCTGATCTAATAGTTGTGGTCGCCTACGGCATCATCTTAACGCAAGCAGTACTTGATGTGCCGAAGTTGGGGTGTATTAATGTTCATGCTTCATTGTTGCCGCGTTGGCGAGGAGCGGCTCCTATCCAGCGAGCATTGATGGCGGGAGACGAGAAAACGGGAGTTACCATTATGCAGATAGTTCATAAACTGGATGCAGGTGATATGTTGCATAAGGAAGAATATGTTATTGACTCCAGAGATACCGCTAGTGATTTACATGATAAATTGGCCAAATTGGGTGCTACAGGTTTAAGTAAAGTGTTAGCTGGATTATTGACTGGACAAATTATAACGGAAGCACAAGATGAATGTTTAGTGACTTATGCTGAAAAACTGAGCAAAAGTGAAGCAATTATAGATTGGAATCAGTCAGCTAATAGACTTGAGTTAAAAGTCAGAGGCTTAAATGCTTGGCCAGTTGCTCAAACGATTTATCAAGACAAGGTGCTCCGAATCTGGCGGGCTGAAGCTATAGAAACAGTGGCGGATTTAGATACCGGCAGTGTCAGTTGCACTAATAAAAATATGGATGTGGCGACTGGAAAAGGGCTATTACGTTTACATGAGGTCCAGCTTCCTGGGGGTAGGCGAATGTCGGCCCAAGCATTTCTCAGTGCTCATGATATTGATGGGGTTAAATTAGGTTGAATGTTCTTTGAATACTAGATTGATTGCTGCAAAGGTATTAACGAGCGTTATACGAGATGGTCAATCGTTAACGGCGGCATTGAATAACACGCTAGGAGTAGTTGAATCAGATAAAGATAGGGCGTTTATTCAAGCACTTTGTTATGGGGTCTGTAGAAATTTTCATCGGCTTGATTATATTTTGAGTCAAATGCTGGACAAGCCACTAAAAGATTTGGATGTTAAAGCATTGGCTTTGATAGGTTTATATCAGCTTAAATTTATGCGAGTTAAATCCCATGCAGCTGTCTCAGAAACTGTTTTGGCGGCTCGTAAGAAGCCATGGGCAAAAGCACTTATTAATGCATTACTTAGAAGTTATTTAAGAGGCCAAGAGGGTTTCGAGCAGAAAGCTGATAACGTAAAGTCTGCACTGGTAAGTCATCCTGACTGGCTTATTCAGCAAATTGAGCAAGACTGGCCAATGCAGGCCCAGCAAATTTTTCAGCAAAATAATGAACAGCCACCTATGGCTTTGCGTGTTAATTTGGCTAATATCAGTCAATATCAATATCTACAGAAATTACGAGACCAGGGAATTGAAGCAGAAGCAGTTAGCTTTTGTCGTTCTGCCATTTTATTAAATAAACCGGCTGTCGTTGATATATTACCCGGATTTAATGAAGGGTGGGTTTCTGTTCAGGATACTGCGGCACAATTGGCAGCTGAGTTATTGGACGTGCAAATTGGGCATAGGGTTCTGGATGTATGTGCGGCGCCAGGTGGTAAAGCCGCACACATTCTTGAGCACCAACCGAAAGTTAGAGAGTTGGTGGCCGTTGATATAGACAAATTAAGATTACAACGAGTTAATGATAATTTTCAGCGTCTTAAGCTATCAG
>CAJAHC010000213.1 GCA_903939355.1 uncultured Methylococcaceae bacterium
ACTACAAAACACCCCATGCGGTATTTTTTGGAGTCGACAAACGACAAGCCGCATGAATACTAGAATTGCACTTCAGAGTTGAATTCGCCACTACTTTTATAAGTCTAATTCGGCAGATATCAGTAGATATTTTAATCAATTCAATTGATTTGTGTCAGCGCGTTAATAATCGAATTGTATTCAGTAAGTTTGGGGCGATATAAATACATGCCTAATGCCGATAAGCTTATAAAAATATATAAAGTATTAGCAGTATCTCCCCAAATAAACATCAGAAAACCAAACAAACCTACGCTTTCAATGAGTAACATAGAAACCATAGTCGTAAAAAAATAGCGTTTTTTGGCCACTACTCTTCCATCATTATCTAAAAAAGGCATGGTTTGATTGAGTCTTAACTGAATGTGTCTAATCAAATTTGTTAAGGGAAACGTGATGATGGCTAATAGGTATAAGAGTGATCTTATTAGGATACGTTGTGCTTCAGGCATAGGATTTTGTAATTGATCTCCATAAAATAAACACGCAATAAGATAAATGCTCAGCAGAAGTATCATGATGCCTTGAAATAGCCATGATGAAATAAGATCAGATTTATATGATTCAGGAGTGGTTCGACCGAACATGGTGTTTCCGATAAATGTAGTTAAAACCTTATCATATCAAATTCAGTAAAGTAAGTTTGTATAAGGATATTCAGGATCTTCTAAGTTACCTTAAACAAATAAGTCGTTTTTAAAAGATATATTCGTATTGCTTTAAAAATGTCTTTGCTTACAATGAAGTCTGAAATGTTTTATTTGAGGAAAATACATGCTAATTCTAGGAGTTGATATTGGTGGGTCTGGTATTAAAGGCGCCATTGTTGATACGAACACTGGTCTTATGGTCAGCGAGCGATATCGTATAGTAACACCTGATCCTGCAACACCTGAGGCAATTGCAGGATGCCTTGCTAAGTTGGTTGTTCACTTTAATTGGAAGGGCACTGTGGGTTGTGGTTTTCCTGCAGTTATTCAGCACGGTGTTGCACGTACCGCTTCTAATGTTGCGACCTCTTTTATTGGCACATCTATTGATCAATTGTTTTCGGATGCCACAAATTGTCCTTGTTTTTGTCTTAATGATGCTGATGCGGCAGGTTTGGCTGAAATTAGCTTTGGTGATAGAGCCTACCAAAAAGGGATGGTTTTACTGATTACCATTGGAACAGGATTGGGTACTGCTATTTTTACAGATGGACAGTTACTTCCTAACACTGAGTTAGGGCATTTGTTTTTGAAGCGGGGTAAGGTCGCAGAGCACTATGCATCGGATGCGGTCAGAAAAGCCAAAGGGTTAAGCTGGAAGAGTTGGGGTAAACGTTTCAATAATTATCTTACGCTAATGGAGAGATTATTTTGGCCAGATGTGATTATTCTTGGCGGTGGAGCCAGCAAACATTTCGATAAATATAAAGCGCAAATTACTGTAGAAACGCCAGTGAAACCGGCTGCTTTTCTCAATCAGGCCGGTATTGTTGGCGCAGCACTATTTGCTCAATCAAAAAGAATACAGGCTGACAAGTAATTAATGTACCTAGGTATTTTCGGATGATTAATTTACCGAAGACTATAAATCACTTACAGATTAAGGATTATTTAATATGAGCCTCAAAACCAAATTACGCTGGGGTATTTTAGGTGCAGCACGTGTTAACGAACGCTTGTTGCCGGCTATTATTGAAGCTGATAATGCCAGTCTGATTGCCATAGCGAGCCGGCGTCAGGGTGCTGCATTACAAACATTAGAGCAGTATGCACCCAATCAAAAAAGTGTCAAAACTTATGATAATTTAGACGATCTTTTAGATGATCCTGATATAGATGCTATCTATATACCTCTTGCTAATTATGAGCATGCTGAATGGGTAATGCGAGCAATTAAAAAAGGTAAGCACGTTCTTTGTGAAAAACCGCTCGCACTTACCGTGGCCGATATCCAAACTATTAAAAAAACTGCGCTAGAACATAATGTGACGGTTATGGAAGGTTTTATGTATCGATTTCATCCACAACATTTGCGTGTTCAGGAATTGATTCAATCAGGTGTAATTGGCGAGGTAAAATCGGTCCGCGCCAGTTATTCTTTTATGATGCGACCAGCAAGAATGTATCGATTAGCCGAGAGTGTTGCGCGCGGTGGTGGTGCTATGTGGGATATAGGCTGTTATGCCATTCACTCTCTTAGATTAATTTTTAATGCTAAACCGGTCGCGGTAACAGCTATGGCACATCATGTAGAAAGCGGTGCTGATATTGCTTCTAGCGGTATCATTGATTTCGGCTCAGGAAAATTTGCGCATTTTGATTTTAGTTTTGAACGCGCAAGACGCTGTGAATATGAAATTACTGGTACTCAAGGTGGTATAAAATGTCATATCGTATGGCAGCTACCTGGTGATGTTCCAGTTATTACATGGTGGAATGAATCGGGCCATCAATGTGAAGAACGATTGCCCGCCGCGAATCATTTCCAACTTGAAATTGAGGGCTTTAGTAACTCTGTATTAAAGGGTGAACAACCCTTATTGTCATTAGATGATGCGCAAGAAAACTGTAGAATAATTACTGCTGCCCTGCAATCAGTGGCTAATGGTCAGGTAATTAGGCTGGACAATCATTAATCCCATAAGTTGAAAATAAAAGAGAGATAGATTAGTTAAATGTTATAAAATGTTCCTTTATGATTGTAAAGGCTGATTAGTTAGTCCACTTTAGAAAATAATGACTTAAGTTATGCGATGTCCATTTTGTGCTACACAAGATACCCGGGTTCTTGATTCCAGATTAATAAATGAAGGTGATCAGGTACGTAGACGTCGTGAGTGTAATGTCTGTAAAGAGCGTTTCACTACTTTCGAAATGGTTGAGTTAACTTTGCCACGAATTGTTAAGCGTGATGGTAATCGTGAACCTTTTGAAGAAAGTAAACTTCGCTCAGGTATGCTTAAAGCGTTGGAAAAAAGACCAGTCGATAGTGATGCTATTGAAGCATCAATTACTCGAATAAAAAAGGCGCTTATGGCAACGGGTGATCGGGAAGTTCCCGTGCAGGAATTGGGAGAACAAGTTATGAAGGAACTAAGCTCACTAGATCACGTTGCTTATGTGCGCTTTGCCTCGGTTTATCGAAGTTTTCAAGATGTCAGTGAATTTACGGATATGATTGAAAACTTACAAATTAAATAATGTCTCACCAACAAGATGAACGCTTTATGGCCAGAGCTCTTCAACTGGCAAAAATGGGTCGTTATACAACTGATCCCAACCCTAGAGTAGGTTGCGTATTAGTCAGAAAGGGAGTCATTATTAGTGAAGGATGGCACGTTAAAGCAGGTTTTGGGCATGCAGAGGTTGTAGCACTAGAAAATACACCTGATGCGCAAGGTGCAACTGCTTATGTCACTTTGGAGCCTTGTAGTCATCATGGCAAAACCCCCCCTTGTTGTGATGCGCTGATAAAAGCTGGTATAGCGCGGGTGGTGGTCGCTATGCAAGATCCCAATCCCTTAGTATCTGGACGTGGACTTGAAGCGCTGAAAGCCTCAGGGATAGAAGTCTGTTGTGGTGTGCTACAGGAAGATGCTCAGTCTTTAAATCGTGGATTTATCAAAAGAATGATTCATCATCGTCCATTCATACGAAGTAAATTGGCGATGAGTTTGGATGGACGTACTGCCATGGCATCTGGTGAGAGCCAATGGATAACGTCTGATCAGGCTAGGGCTGATGTCCATCAACTAAGGTCTGAAAGTAGCGCTATTTTAACAGGTGTAAATACAGTATTGGCTGATGATCCTTCATTAAATGCCAGAGTGGATTGGGATGTTGTACAACCCATTAGAATCATACTTGATTCTAATTTGAAGATGCCGCTCACTGCAAAAATGGCAAATCTGGAGGGGCGCAGCATTATACTTACCGTTTCAACAGATGAGCAAAAACATCAGGCCTTAAAATCAGTCGGTTTTGAAGTTTATAACTTACCAGCTAAAAATGCCAGGCTGGATTTACAAGCCGTTATGCAGTTTCTTTCTCAACAGCAAATCAATGAATTATTAGTTGAAGCAGGATCCGTTCTTAATGGTTCGTTATTAATGGAAGATTTAGTCGATGAGTGGCTGATTTATATGGCTCCATGTGTTCTTGGTGATCAGGGGCGAGGATTATTTTCACTGCCGGGTTTAAAAGCCATGACGGATAAAATAAACTTAACATTGCGTGATGTTCGTCAATTTGGACCAGATTTAAAACTTACGCTTTCTTAGTTCATAAAAGGTTATAAATGTTTACAGGTATTATTCTAGCTATTGGTAAGATTGCTGCAATTGATCGTAGGGCAGGGGATTGTCGCTTAAAAATAGATACAGCTAATCTGTCATTAAATGATGTTTTACTAGGTGATAGCATTGCTGTTAATGGCGTTTGTTTAACGGCTGTTGAATTGGGTGAGCATTTTTTTTATGCTGATGTTTCTAATGAAACTTTATCCAGAACTATCTTAAATACCTCAACAGTAGGAACTTCTGTAAATTTGGAGCTGGCTTTAACGCCCTCAACTCGTATGGGTGGACATATTGTCAGTGGACATGTAGATGGTATTGGTTTCGTTACTGAA
>CAJAHC010000214.1 GCA_903939355.1 uncultured Methylococcaceae bacterium
AAATCTAGGGCTTTTTTATGCCTGAAATATTTCGGGTCAACCCCGGGTCAACTTTAAAACGTAATACAAGTAAGCTTTAATTCTTTCCAAATAATAAATACCAAATAAACAGCATCACCAACCCCAACCGCGCCAACAAGTTCGACCTCCATACCCCGTTTTCAGTTTGATGGCTTTGTGATAATTTTAAAAAATTTTTAGCTAAAATAATCGATATTGGATTTTTTATGAATTTGCTTATTAAGTCGACGGTTATTATGCAAGGGCCGGAAAAAATTAATACTGAATATGAAAGATATTCGAAACCGTTTCAGGTATATTCTTTCATGAATTTATATAATGTTACTTGATCCGTAAAAACAAGATAGCTTCAAAACTATTTTTTACTGAAATGATTTAATAATCAGGTTATGTTGAAAATATGACTCTATACAAAGAAATAGCATGAAAATACCAGTCTGCTCCTTGAATGAAACTCGTTATGCAGAGACTTTTGAAGTTTTTGTTGAACGATCATTGGAATATCCGCTTATTATTCAAGAACTGGTTTCTGTTATTCATGACTATTTGCAGTCAGGATTCCGAATGCTTGATATCGGTGCAGGAACAGGCCATTTAATAAAAGCACTTAGTGATGAGTCCAGTGTTCGAATAGGAAGTTATACCGCTTTTGAACCTAATCCAAGTCATATTGAAAGTTTGAAAAAAACCTTGGTTGACCTTAATTTCGAAAATTATGATGTTTACACTGAACCTTTTTCACCGGACACTTCCTTAGCAACTAGGTTTGATTTTGTGTTGTTCTCACATAGTTTATACTGGATGCCGGAACCAGTTCGTAGCATGTTGCATGCGGCAAAGCTCATTGATTCGGGTGGGATCGCTATGGCTTTTATTCAGGGGCCTTATGGCGTTCATGCCATGTTTCATTTATTCGAGTCTTGGTTTGAGCGAAGCACGCCGATGTTACAAAATAATGCCATTAGCAGTCATGAATTAATTCAAGGATTGCGAGAGCTTGGGGCTGATCCTGAAATGAGAATATTGGCCACCCCTATTGACCTTACAGGACTTTTTGAGCCTGAGCCTGAGGCAAAGTTAGTTCTTTCGGAGTTGCTTTCATTCTGCCTACAGTTGGAATTTAATTTGTTGCCAGCTCAACAACGAGCAGATATTATTCAATATGTTGAAGGTGGTTGCGTAGAAAAGGAAGGGAAATTGCTTTGGTATCTTCCCAATGCTGCTGTATATCTAAAATTGTAATACCTTTTTTGCTCTGAAATATTACGGGTCAACCTTAAAGCACTGTCCGATAAGTGTGTCGGCTTTATCTGCATGCATCAGTATCAATATTTCCCGTTGACGTAATAACGGATCTGTCATGTTACGCACCTTAGAATTACATTCTTATTGAATTTGATAGGTCACGATCTGTCGTAAGTCTGTCTGAAAATGCATCATAGATTGGACACAGATTGCCTTTCTCATCCAAGAACCATGAGCCAGATTCAAAATCAATACGTAGATTAAGTTCACCACGAGATGATTCATTAGTAGAAAAAGTCATGTCTTTGAATTGCCAAGGCGTGTGCAAGCCTAACGCCATGCTAAATAAAGTTTCGCTATTCAGAGCCATGTTATATAGTGTTACTCGCTATTATTCACATAGAGCCGTTTTTAAAGAACTAGGCTGCATGTAATTTCTTTCAAACTTAAAGTGTAATAGCTGAACCAAGGCTAAAATAAAAGGTGAATGATTGCTATGAGTGTTATTCCAACAGAAGCTGATTTAGATTTTAATGGCGATGAATTGTTCGATAAAAAAATTATCGCTAAAAGTGAACTGCTGTGGTCACAAAAACCACATATCGTGTGTCGAGCTCCAAAAGAATTTATAAAGATTTATAAGTCACAATTATATGGAAAGATTGTGAAAAATGGCAGAATTTTAAACGAAATTTACGCAGAAAATGCTGCCGGTAAAGTTCTACTATATGAATACATATTTAGTTTCATTTCTAAATCTGAAGTCTCAATCAAAACATATAAAAGACAAACAGCCGCTTATACCATGGCACATTTATCATACTTGGTTAGTAAAAGCGGCAAGTTATTAGATTTTATTAAAATCTGTCATGACCAGTCAGTTCTTAAAGAATTGGATCCAATAATTAATGCGACGAGTTTGGTGATTTATAAATATATTACCAAAACTAAGGAAGAAATTGGTAATAGATCGGCTTGGCATAAGGAAGAAGATTGCTGGAACAGTGTAAAGGCGTTGCACCTTGATATAAAAATACCAGACAGTTTACTTGTTGAAGATCAATAAACGTTGTGTTTTTAGTTAAGGAAGAGTGGTTGTGTTCGTTGCAAATTGTTACTAGATGATCTTATGCTTATTAATCGGCTTATTGGCTGAATAATTTTGTAAACAAATCTTAATGTTGATCTACTTTTTAGGCCCAAAATAGTGCGTTATTTACTGCAAAAAGAAAGTTTGATTGGCATTTCGTGAGAGCTACCTCAGAAACTAATGAAGGATAAACTCATGATATTGCGCAGCGCCATATTCTGCGATTCTTAATGTATGAAGTTATAAACTCCTTAAAAGGGTTTGATGAGCTTGTAAGAGATGAGAACAATAATGGGCTGCCACCCACCTGAGTATATGAATGCCTCAGGTCACGATAATCTTTTCACTTTAGAGAACCATTTCTATCGGATTAGCTTTCAGTACCTGTGCAATAGTTGAGTCGAACACCCTCTTGAAGTCTGGGTCTGAAGCATAGCGCTTGTAGAGATCAAGTTCACGCCTCCGCTCTATGCTAATGGCGCTTTGGATCAGTTTTTCTAAGGCTAGCTGCCGATTCTGTATATCAGGATTATCTTCGACTTGTGCTTTGTAATCAGGATTTTTGATGACATGCTTGGCTATATTGATGAGTTTTACCCGTTGTTCTTCGGGCGTAGCTTCCCATCCTGCGAAATGGCGATCATTGAATGCTTTCAAGATTTCATCAAGCGGGTCTTTCTTATCTCCACCCGGAAAATAGCCTCGCAATTTTGGATTTTGTGGTTCCAACTCAGTTTCAGATGAGTCCAAGCCAATCTCAATGTTCAATTTGGCACGTTCCAAGCCATAGGTAGAAAGGTCTACACTATTCAGCAGTTCATCCAATTTGTCCTGGTCTGGATCTTTGACCTTGAGCTTTGGGATCAGGAATTTGAGGAACCAATGCAACATTTCCCAGTTCACAATGTTGAATGAGGTGATGGACGCAATTTGTGCATAGATTTTGACGAACTGCTTGGCCTTGATCTTGAAGTCGATACGCTGTTCATCATCAATATCTGCGTCGAAGCGTTCTACCACTATATCAATGATGGGATGCAATTCTTCAGCTTCCGCACTGGCAAAAAACTTGTCATTGAAAGCGGTGACCTCAGCCCAGTCGTATATAGTAAAATTATCTAACTCAACCTTGAGGTCATGTAGCATATTGACATCAGTAGGTTCGCTGAGCGTGGTGGCCGTGTAGAACGGATCGAAAGCCGCCTTAATGTCTTCTACAGAGTTGTAGAAGTCGAGTACGAAGGTGTCGGTTTTGCCCAGCTTCCAATAACAACGATTCAGCCGTGACAAAGCCTGAACGGCAAGGACGCCTTGTAGTTTCTTATCTACGTACATGGTGTGCAACATGGGCTCATCAAAACCAGTCAGATATTTGTTGGCGACCACTAGAATTTTATAGTCATCCTTTTTGAATTCTTCAGGTAAATCACGAGCGGCAATTCCATTGATACTGTCTTCGGTGTATTTAATGCCGTCGACTGTTTTCTCACCTGAAAAGGCAATTAGTACTTTGAATGGCGCTTTGGCTTCTAGTAAGGCCGCACGGATAGCAAAAAAATAATGAATAGTACATTCGATGTTCCGAGTTACCACCATTGCTTTAGCTTTGCCTTTCAGTTTTTTGGACTGCCATACTTTTGACATGAAGTGATCAACAATGATCTTTGCCTTGACCTCGATAGTCTTGGGACTGGCCTCTACAAAGGCCTTTAGCTTTTTCTGAGCGTTAGCGGTGTTGAATAACGGGTTCTCTTGAACCGATTTCTGTACTTCGTAGTAGCTCTTATAGGTAGTGTAGTTGGCCAGCACGTCGAGGATGAACTTCTCTTCAATGGCTTGCTTCATCGAATACAGATGAAAGGGATAGAACTTACCATCAGGGCCTTGACGACCAAACTTTTCAAGTGTCGCTGGTTTAGGTGTAGCGGTAAAGGCAAAGTAGCTAGAATTTTTGCTCATTTTCCGATCACGCATGATCGCCAGGATTTTGTCTTGTAAGTCCTCCGGCTCTTCTTCATCCTCTGAACCCAGAGCAATGTTGAGCTTATCGGCGGCACTGCCAGATTGGGAAGAGTGAGCCTCATCAATGATCACCGCAAAATTTCGGTCAGTCAGGTCGCAAACTGCATCATAGATGAACGGGAATTTCTGTACGGTGGTGATAATGATCTTTTTGCCTAGCTCTAGGTGTGTCTTAAGTTCGGCAGCGCTTTCCGCATGGGCTACAATGTTCTTGGTTTCGGAAAAGAGTTTGATATTGTCTTTAAGCTGGGTATCTAGGACGCGGCGGTCGGTCACTACTACTACCGAATCAAATACATTTTTTGTACCCGTGTTGTCGTAGAGTTCAACCAATTGATATGCCAACCAAGTGAGCGAATTTGACTTGCCGGAACCTGCGGAATGATGAATCAGGTAGGTCTGACCAACTCCGTTCTGTTTGGCGTCAGCAAGTATGCCGAGTACTACATCTCGCTGGTGATAGCGAGGAAAGAACAAAGCACGACGTTCTTTGCCTGTCTTCTTGTCTTTCTCAACGGTGAATTTGGCAAACTGCTCAATGATATT
Source organism: uncultured Methylococcaceae bacterium (assembly GCA_903939355.1). Lineage (GTDB taxonomy): Bacteria > Pseudomonadota > Gammaproteobacteria > Methylococcales > Methylomonadaceae > Methylobacter_C. The sequence continues at coordinate 4,925 of CAJAHC010000214.1, forward strand.
GGTTAGGCTTTTTCGGGTCAGAATGTCTTCCCAAAGGTAGGCTGATTTGTGCCCATTCGGATTGACTGGGTTGCCTTTGCCGTAGTTGTAGCCCTTGTTGAACGGCAAGAAATTACTATCATTTCCGGAAAGCTGGGCGCACATATAGGCTTCGTCCGTGTCTACTGCAAAGTGAACCAGACAACGACCAAACTCGAACAAGGGCTCTTTGGGGTCACGGTCAGTCCGGTACTGTTTTATGGCATTGTAAATGTTCTGGCCTGTCCAAGGGTTCTTGAGCTCTAGCGTGGTCACGGCCAAACCGTTGACAAAGAGCACCATATCTACCGACTTGAGCGTGTCAGTTTGACTGTAATGTACCTGACGGGTAACACTGAAAATATTGGCTTCGAAGTTGATCAACACCTCGGGATTCAGATCGTTATATGGCAACCGATACAGCAGGTCGAAATGAGCATCATCTATATCCAGGCCTTTTTTGAGCACCGACAGAACACTGCTTTTTTTGATCCTCTTATTGAGCCGTTCTAGTACTAGGCGTTGCCAGTTAGGTCTATCTTTCAGCTTGGCCAACTCCTTAGGTTGGGTGGCCTCAAGAAAACCCCAAAACAGCTTGGTATCTATGGCAAACTCCCTATCAAAATCTGACGGGATACCGATATGATAGCCGTCTTTGACGAGGGTATTTTCGATGTGGGTTTCGAGTGCTGCTTCGTTTGTTTGGCTGACCATGCGTTTTCCTTAGACCCTGATTTTTCCCGTAATGGCATCAGCCACTATAATCACCTTAAGCTCAACAAGTTTGCTAATCTCTGTTTCAACTTTTTCTTGCATAATCCCAAATTCAGAATTCAATTTAATAATGTATCTGACAATGTATTCCTGCTCTATATGCGGAGGAACTAATGCAGGAATAGCATTAAAGTCATCTGAATATAACCGCAAGAAGCCGACAACGATTCCTCTTACACGACGATTAAATTCAGAAAGATATATAGGCGTTTTATAGAGCCTTTCAAAGAAGAGTGGATGATTTTTTCGATCTTGTAAGCGGAAAACTGAATAATCTGGACTAACCAATCCATCACATGATGCTACTGAAAAAACTGCCAAATGAGCTTTAAGACGATTTTGGACCAGATCGCCTGCTTTACAAAGCTTTGCACCGTCATAGGATTCTGACTGGAGTGTTTTAGTTTCCAGATTCTTTGCAGGAACTAATCCATAGCGTTGACTCATCGACAAATGAGTCTCTTCTCCTTTGATAGACCTCATGTTCTGTTCACGAAAAACATAACGGTTAGGTATGACAAACCAATGAGCAGGGATCTCGCCAATCCAGTCAACCCCAGAATCTCGCATAGCCACATCTGGGTTCAATCCGCGAGTGACAGCCTGATTGATCAATATGCTTTTCTGTTCTTGCAATAGCTCGATCAGCCGTTTCTTTTTGGCGATGGCTGTATCGATTTCAGCGGTTTTTTGGTCGAGAAACATCACGATGCTGTCTTGCTCTGCTCGTGGAGGTAGAGGAATTGGTAATTTTCGGAATGAATCACGCTGCAATTCTGTTTGATTAGTTGATCCTTGTGATAGGCAAGCATTAATCATTTCATACTGCGTGCTCAACAGATAAAACACAAATTTTGCCGGCAGTCGATCCTTCGAATCACGCACAATTGAAACGTGCGAGTCAACAAAACCTTCAATTTCCGAATTGACAAAGCAACATTTACCAAGTACGCCGCGCCCTGTAGAGGCGATCAATATATCCCCCTTTTTGAGAAAACCGCGAAAATTTCGGACATCTTCTTTTGATTGGTGATATTTTGCTTTGCTAAGGTTTAATTCGTAAGTGCTCAAGCACGCTTGATTAATTACCAGCATTCCGTTATCCGCATATGTTGGAGCCGTACCTCGCTCTACAAAGTCAGCTAGCCACCGCAATTGCTTTATTTCCCAGTGGCATGGAATATCTCCTAGCCATTCAACACCACTCGGTTTGTAGCTTTCATACCTCTGCATCAGGTTTCTCCAGCAAACGATCCACTGACCACAGGTGTGTGGCGATGCCCTTGTAGACGGCAAATCGGTCATCGAAGTCGGCCATCTTGAAGTTTTCATGAGATTTGAATGGCAAGGCTGTGCGCTCGATCAACTGCTTAAAGCCAGGGTTGTGGACATAGCACATTGGGTGCAGAGAACGCGCCAACAAGTTTTCACTTTGATAATGCTCCAGTTTGTCTTGATAGGCCTTATCGTTGAGACTGGCGTTGATCTTTTTAGGGAGAAGCACAAGACCGCCTATACGATCTCGATATCTGGAAAAATCTTGCATATGTGAGAATTCATCCACATGGCGCTCGAAATGATTGGCCCACAGGTGCTCAATCTCGTAAGCATTTTTTCCCGAGCGTATGATGTATTCAAGATAACGTCCTGGCTGGCCGCTTTGCTCCTCAATCCAATGCGTGAAACGTGACAGCTGGCGATGCATGCTCCTGGCGTTCCAATTGTTTAGTGAAGGCTGACCATCAAGTGGAAATTCTTGTTGATCACTGATAAGGCGTTTAATCAGCTTATCTCTTAATGCTTTCAGAGAAAGGTTACGCAGTTCTTTGGTGAGCAGGAATGTTGCATACTGCAAGGTAGAATAATCGATGGACTTGAAGTTCCAGAGTCGGCGGTTAAGCCAGCAATCGATATAGTCGGCTGTCAGTTTGATCTTGGCTATGACAATTGCATCGTCGTCACTCGGTAAAAGCGGAGATAGTAATACCTGAAACTGTTGAGTGAACCCATGATCAGCATTGAAACGGATGGACTCCAAACCTGATTTAAGTGTTTCGGTTGCTTCCAACAACTGCAAATACACGCGGGCGAAGAAACGCAAGTCTTGTCTTACCCAGCGATTGAAATCTTCGCTGGTATTAAGACCCACCAAATTTTGGTTGGTTCTTACCCATCGATGATATTCGGTACCGATTAGGTCAAAGTCTTCAGCTTTAGCTCCCTTTTTACGTTCCCGGATACTATCGGCGTACTTTGCTCTCAGCCAGGCTTTAAAGAAGTCTGCTTCAGATTCTTTAGTGTCTCGATCATTATCACGTTTGGTGAAGGTTAGTA
>CAJAHC010000215.1 GCA_903939355.1 uncultured Methylococcaceae bacterium
CTGCTTACCACCTAGGAGGAAATCGCCAGGCATTGCCTTACGATTGACAACCATGTCACTGAGACCATAACCGAAGTTAAGAAATAATCACAGTCTTTATATCGTCTCGTCAAGCAAGGCAAATTTCCTAATGTTAGAGGGAAAATATCATAATTTTTGAATGGAAATACAATGGAAAAAACAATCATTTTGGTGATTATTTCTCTCGCTCTTACTCATTCAGTAGAAGCCAGAGAGCGAAGTGAAAAAGCAAAAGACGCTTTCAAATACTCACATCCCTGCCCGAGCAACGGCAATAATCACGGTTCTTGTCCTGGCTATGTTATAGATCATATTAAAGCTTTAGCTTGTGGTGGCGCTGATTCTCCAGAAAATATGGAATGGCAAACTATAGAAGAAGGTAAAGCAAAAGATAAATGGGAACGAATAGGTTGTGATTCTGGGAGAAAATCAACGAACCATAATGTAGATGATAGCTATCATATCGGTCCTCGGGGAGGATGCTTTACTTATTCAAAAAGCGGCAATAAAAAATATGTCGACCATTCATTTTGTAAATTTTGAATAATAGACTAAAATCAAAATTTATAAAACAATAGACTACAACTTTATAATGCTCGGGCCTCCAGGAACTGGAAAGTCGATGATTGCGGCACGCTTACCGACTATTTTACCTTTGTTGACGGAACAACAAGCTCAAGAAACAGCCGCTATCGCCTCCATTAGTGATCGAGGACTGGATGTAAGTAACTGGCTAAAACCCCCATTTCGAGCGCCGCACCATACCGCCTCAGCAGCAGCGTTAGTTGGTGGCGGTAGCAATCCTAGACCAGGCGAAATATCACTCGCTCATAACGGTACTTTATTTCTTGACGAATTACCCGAATTTGATCGTAAGGTGCTGGAAGTTCTGCGTGAACCACTAGAAACAGGGCATATCACCATTTCACGAGCAGCTAGGCAAGTGGACTTTCCGGCTCGCTTCCAGTTAATCGCAGCCATGAACCCTTGCCCTTGCGGTTATTTAGGTGATGCTTCGGGACGCTGTCATTGCACTTCAGAGCAAGTTATTCGTTATAGAGCGAGAGTATCAGGCCCTTTACTGGATCGGATTGACATGCATCTGGAAGTTCCACGCATTTCTCAGGAGGTGTTAAGAAAAGGCACAAAGGGTGGTGAGGAAAGTAGTTCAATAATCCGAACTCGCGTGGTTACGGCTCGTAATATTGCCTTAACACGCAGTGGTAAAGCCAATTCGGCATTAATAGCAAAAGAAGTTAAAAAAATATGTATTTTATCCGAGCACTGTCACCAACTTTTGGAGCAGGCTATGGACAAATTTGGGCTTTCACATCGGGCTTATCATCGCATTTTAAAGTTGGCAAGAACGATTGCTGATTTAGCCAACTCTGAAGCCATTGAAATTAGTCACTTGAGCGAAGCAATTAGCTATAGGAAACTCGATCGCAGTAATTGATCATATCAAGTCAATTAAAACTGTCCGGTATTGCAAAATAATAACGAACAGTTTGAACAGTACTTGAACAATACTAATCTATTTAACTTTGATCAATTCTTTGCCATCGGTAGAGAAACGGCAAATACCCGCAGCAAAATTACGGCAATCTTCAGATTGCTCAACTTTTGCACCCGTTGGGCTGAGATGAACTTTCAATTCACAAAAAGAGGCTTCACCTTCGGAATGTTTCTTCATCACTAATTCATTTGTAGCAACACTTTTAGCTTCACCTGACACTTCACCTGAACAAGGTGACTTACCGGTTTCACTGGAGTTTGGTTCAAAATCAACATCTGAACTTACGGTAATCTCGTTATTAACTGTGGAAATTTTTAAGTGTTGCACATGATTACCATCACGCAAAACATAGTGGTCAGTAGAGGCAAAAACACCGCCAGAAACCAGTAACGCTACAGTCAAAAACATACTTTTTTTCATGATATTTCCCCTTTTATATTATAAGATTTTGTTGATCCACGAGTTCTAAGATCATTTTACCTTACTGTCAGCTTTTACTAAACGGCTTTAAACATATTAATGCGTCTAAAACCTGTAAAATACACTCTTCAACCTCCCTGATATCTTATAAAACTGAATTACCCCATCAGACGAAGCAACATTAACTTGATCAACTTATACCAATGGCCAAACTAAACCACCAACAACAAACTGCTGTTAAAACTATAGATCAGCCCTTGTTGGTATTGGCAGGAGCCGGTAGTGGCAAGACTCGGGTAATTACGGAAAAAATTGCTTATCTGGTTAAACAGGGCTTACCTGCCAGACATATCGCTGCGGTAACTTTTACCAACAAAGCCGCTCGGGAAATGAAAAGTCGGATTTCCAAGCTGCTTGATGTTAAACAGATGCGAGGCTTGCGAGTTTCTACTTTCCATTCCCTTGGATTGGATATATTACGAAAAGAACATAAAGTCTTGGCTTACAAAGCGGCTATTACCCTATTTGATGAACAAGATAAACAAACACTGCTAAAGAATCTGATCAATCACGGTGTGAAAAATTGCGACATCGATAATTTTGAACGCTACTCCCAACAAATCGGACATTGGAAAAATGCTTTCATCACTCCAGAACAGGCCCTAAGTACTGCTAACCCTGAACAGCAACCTGCTGCTAGCCTTTACCATGAATATACCCGTAGTTTAAAAGCCTATAACGCTGTTGATTTAGACGATTTGATATTGTTGCCAGTCTTACTATTTCAGCAACACCCTGCTGTTTTGGAAAAGTGGCAAAATAAAATTCGTTATTTACTGGTAGATGAATATCAAGACACCAATATCACTCAATACCAATTGGTAAAACTTATTGCCGGTACACTCGGACGATTTACGGTTGTAGGTGATGATGACCAGTCTATTTATGCCTGGCGTGGCGCCCAACCGGAAAATCTGGCGCAATTACAAAAAGATTTTGCTCGTCTGCAAGTCATCAAATTAGAGCAAAATTACCGTTCTACAGGACGTATACTAAAGGTAGCCAACCATCTGATTGCCAATAACCCTCATGCTTTTGAAAAAAAACTTTGGAGCGAACTGGGTTACGGAGATCCGCTACGTGTTTTAAGCCATAAAAATGATCA
>CAJAHC010000216.1 GCA_903939355.1 uncultured Methylococcaceae bacterium
TGATTATGATAGGCGTTGATATAAGCTGTGCTTCTTGATTCTCAGGTACAGGTGCTTGTATTTTCCAGACTATAGCGCCTGTTTCACTATCTAGAGCTGCAATTTGTCCATTAGACGCAGGAACAATAACTAAAGGTTTACCTTGTGATAAATCTATGAGAGGAGAGGCAATAATGCTTGAGTCGAAAGTAATTGAAGGATTTACTTCGTTGGGAAATAAGCTTCTTAGCATGTGGCGTTCTGTACGAATTAATTCAAAACCATATAGGTTGATAGAATTTACCAGTAAAATATTTCCTATCAAGACAATGACAAATGAAAAATAACGCCGACTCAATTTACTACTAATTTTATTCAAGCATTACTCATTAAGCTGAAGAAAAATGAAGTAATATTTTATAGAATTGTTATGACAGAATTGTGAAAGATGAACACAGCTCGGTTTAATAACTTGGCTTTTAGAGTCACCTAGATGAAATTTAGTGTAGGTGACTCCTATTAAAAATAAGAAGCCTAAAGTTATCTAATAACAATTAAGTTGAATAAGCGCTAAGAATATCTTTGACAATGCCAGAGCGCACCACATCTTCTACAGTAAACTCAACGATACCGACTTTTCTTGTATTTTTTAGTTTATTAACGGCATCAGAAAGCCCTGATTGAGTTGTTATATCTTTCTGTTCAATGTCACCATCGATAATGACTTTACAATTATCACCAATTCGGGTTAAAAATAATTTCATTTGGCCTGGTGTTGTATTTTGTGCCTCATCTAAGATAGCCCAGCAATTTTTGAAGGTCCGTCCACGCATAAAAGCCAGAGGCATGGCACAGATTCTTTTATGTTTAATCAAATAGTCTACTTGTGAACGACCTAATCGCTCATTAAAAATATCTCTAAAAGGTTCAATATAGGGGGCATATTTCTCTTCCAATTCGCCAGGAATGAAACCAAATTTCTCCCCCGCCTCAACGCCAGGTCTGGTAAGCAAAATACGGTCAATCTTCTTTTCTCTTAGCATATCTGCTGCTAATCCAGCAACAACATAACTTTTACCGGTTCCAGCAGGCCCTATGCCAAACGTTATGACATTCTCCAAAATGGCCGTTATGTAAGCACCCTGGGCTTTTGTAAGTGCTTGGATGGGCTCTGATACTCTTCTTTCTATGCATAAGTCAACGACGTCGAGCAAAGAAAAGTCATCATTCTTACTGGTTTTTCGACTGTCTCTTCTGCGATATATAATGTCTTTATCAGAGGGTTTTATGGCTGTTTTTCTCGACATACATTCACTCCTAAATTGATTCGGTTAATAATCGGGTAAGACTTTGTTAGCATTTTGAGTTTAGAGCTGAAGCTATATTTGCTGTTTTATTGACACCTCATGTTAAATTTTATTTATAGTTGGGTTAATTATTTGTGTAAAAAGACTATCACCTCTAACATCTTTCAGCGTAACAGTCATCTTAAGAGTGTCACTATCAATATCGACTTGTCCAAAAAACTGTAATCCTGACAAAGGCGATAAATTTGAATTGGGCGATGCTTTTTGAAAAATCAATTGGGGGCCAAATGTATTATCGAATTGCTGAGGCCCAAAACTGCTGGCATTCAAAGGGCCTGAAATAAACTCCCAAAAAGGATCAAAGTTATTAAACTTGGCTTTGTTAGGATCATAATAGTGAGCAGCACAATAATGTACATCCGCTGTAAACCAGACCATATTTGTAATTTTTTCTTGTTTCGCAAAAGCCAATAATTCTGCAACTTCAAGTTCTCGCCCTAAAGCAGGGCCGTCTCCATTAGCTAGATTTTCAAATTGAGTACGATTATTTTGGTCCAGTCCATCTTTTAAACTCAAACCAATTGGCATATCTGCAGCAATAACTTTCCATACAGCAGTTGATTTTTTTAAACTGCTTTTTAACCAATTTAATTGATCATGTCCAAGATATGAAGTATCAACACCTGATTTTTCCTGCCGATTATGATTATTGGGTCCACGGTAGGAGCGCATATCCAGAATAAATAATTCCAGTAAAGGACCGTAAGGCAAGTTACGATAAATAGATCTTTCCCCTGTTGTTTTGTTATAACGAATAGGTGCATATTCGAGTGCTGCAGTCGTTCCCCTTTTTACTAGCGTAGTAATGTTTTTTTCCGTATAGCGCACATCATCTTCTAGATTTTTAGAAGGAGACCAATTATTGGTAATCTCATGATCATCCCATAACCAAACAGTTGGCACTTGGGCATTAAATTTACGTAAGTTATGGTCCATTAAATTATATTTATAACGACCACGATACTCTTCAAGTGTTTCAGCAACCTTAGCGACTTCTTCTGTCACAATATTGCGCCAAACTTGACCCGTTTCATGGACTATTTGGGTTTCATATATTGGACAATCAGCGTAAATACTGTCGCCACAATGAATAAAGAAATCGGGGTCAGTTAGTCGCATAGTTTCATAAATTTTCATGCCGCCTATATCTGGGTTAATCCCCCATCCTTGACCGCAGGAATCTCCAGACCAAAGAAAGCGAATAGGTCTTGCGTCGTTTGGTGCTGTTCGAAAATGACCTGAACTTACTTTGCTTATACGCCGTTTATTATTTAAATCTTGAAACATAACCTCAATAAAAACATCTCGACCAGCAGGTAATCCAGTTATATCAATGTGAGCGGTATAGTCATTTTCTTTGAGGGCGTGTGGTCCTTGTATTAAGATTGAATCTTTGAAATCGGGATATAAACTATATTTGACAACCATTTTAGCGGAGCAGTTTGCCCGACTCCAGACGATAGCTCGATCTGATAGCACATCGCCAACACGAATACCCTGGGCTAACTGGGGAAGGTCTAATAGTGATGTCGAAGAGAAGGATGCTGCAATACTATTGATGGTGTTTTCTGATGAAATAAAACTGGTAGTGAATGCAAAACCAGTAGTTTTGATGAAATTGCGACGAGATTGTTGATGTTGATTCAACATAATATCAAGCTCTGAAATGTACAAATCAAGCTTCATTATTCAATCATCTTGTGACAGGGTTATGACGGTTTAAATAAAAATTAACAAGATATTAATTTATAATTTTTTAGTACTAGGCGCTATTCAATTTTTACTTAATTGCACATCATGGTAATCACATTATTTGTTAGCTTGTCACAAAACTTTCATTTACATTTGGTAGTATTTCTTATTGAAATTCTTTCTTGGATACGCTTATTCCTAGACTGAGTATTCCCTCTGTCCTATCAGCCTTTCGGGATTAGTTATTGATGAATAATACCTATAGAACCATTTGGATTTCTGATTTACACCTCGGATCTACGCAATGCCAAGCTGACGTTTTGCTTGATTTTTTAAAGCATAACGATAGTGAGAAACTTTATTTAGTGGGCGATATTATCGATTTTTGGGCGCTTTCCAAGAAAATATATTGGCCTATTGATCATAATACTGTGATCCAAAAAGTCTTACGTAAAGCTAGGCATGGTACCCATGTTATTTATATACCAGGAAACCATGATGAAAATGTCAGGCAATACGCTGATTATGTGTTTGGTGACATTGTAGTTAAAACTTCAGATATACACATTTCAGCTTCCGGAAAAAAGTTCTTGGTCATTCATGGTGATGAATATGACACGATTGCCAAATATCATAAGTGGATTGCTAAGCTAGGCAATGAGGGTTATGACTTTCTTATTTGGATCAATCATATTTTACGGAAAATCAGGTTTTTGATTGGAATGCAATCTAACTTCTCCTTGTCTGCTTATGTGAAATATAAAGTTAAGAATGTAGTACAGTTTATTTCCGATTATGAGGAAAGTATCGTTAGTACTCTTAAAGATCGCGAACTGGATGGTGTTATCTGTGGCCATATACACCACGCTGAAATTAAAGATATGAATGGGTTTTTATATATCAATACTGGCGATTTTGTGGAAAGTTGCACTGCAATAGTAGAGCATTTCAATGGCGCTTTGGAGCTAGTAACTTGGCAACAGAAAGACTTGCCTTTAGTTTCCAAAGAAAATCCGGATGTTGATATTACTACCACTTAAAGAAACAGAGTCTACCTTGAGTAGATAATTAAAAAACACGCCCTCTTTTTTAGCGTAAAGATTTAGCTTTCTGCATAATTGCACAGGACAAATTAACCTATGAATCGTAGTTTCAATATTATTCTAGCTGCACAGTTTTTTTCATCACTGGCAGATAATGTACTTCTGTTTGCGGCTATTGCACTATTAAAACACATGGATGCTCCTGCTTGGGAAATTCCAGTGTTACATCAATTTTTCGTTTTCGCTTTTATCGTGTTGGCTCCTTTTGTTGGTGCATTATCCGACGCAATGCCAAAAGGACGGGTCATGTTTATTAGTAATAGTATCAAGATGATTGGTTGTATTACTCTGTTATTTGGCATCCATCCATTGTTCGCCTATGGATTTGTCGGTATTGGAGCGGCTTTGTATTCACCTGCAAAATATGGCATTTTGACTGAGTGTCTTCCACCTCAAAGATTAGTATGGGCAAATGGGTGGATGGAAGGATTAACGGTTGCAGCTATTATTTTAGGCGCTATATTTGGTGGATTATTGATTGGTCATCGAGTTGAGGTGCAAGTCGTCCAACAACTTGGTGGTCTTGAATTTAATGGTGGTATTGATACCGCGCCTGAGTTTGCAGTTATTATTACTCTTGGGCTTTATTTAGTGGCAGCCATTCTTAATTATTTCATCCCCAAACTGCCAATTGAACATGTATTAAGGAAGCGAACACCAGTGTTCTTGTTATTAGATTTTTGGCGAAGTTTTTTGCTGCTATGGAGAGATCCATTAGGGCAGGTATCTCTAGCAGTTACTTCCTTATTTTGGGGTGCGGGAACTAGTCTGCGGTTCATTGTTCTTGCTTGGGCTGCTTTAGCTTTAAAGCTCGATCTTGAGCAGTCAACACAATTGACAGCTCTAGTTGCAGTTGGTCTTGCCATTGGTTCAGTGATAGCTGCAAAAGCAGTGCCCTTGGAACATGCTCTCAAGGTATTACCTTTGGGAATAGCTATGGGATTCGTTGTAGTAGCAATGGCAATAGTTACTGATTGGATAGTGGCAATGTTCTTGTTGGTACTGATTGGTAGTTTGGCTGGAAGCTTTTTGATACCAATGAATGCATTACTACAGCACCGAGGCCATAAACTCATGGGTTCTGGGCATTCCATTGCAGTACAAAACTTCAATGAAAATCTTAGTATCTTATTAATGCTCGGCGCATATGCGCTGATGATTGATGCTGGACTTTCAATATATACCATTGTGATTGTGTTTGGACTATTTTTGTCGGTAACAATGGCTTGGCTCACCAGTAAACATGGTCGTGATAATAAAAAAAATAAGAGCAGTTAGCTGTAAATTTAGATTTTTATTCACCAAATAGTCAACAGTTGTAGAAAATTAAGTTAAAGAATGATGTGAATGATCTCCATATTTTATCAAAATAGATTTGATAAAATATGGATTCATAATCAACAAGTTAATTATTGTTCAATACAGACACTATCTATATTATTCATGGTTTGCCTATCTCCCTGCCTTATTAAGGCTACTCCCTAAAAGAGCACCTCACCATTTTCATTACGTATGTGATAAGCACATTTCTGGCATCTTTTGACCCAAAAGATCTTCATATTTGTCCTAAGCAAAACGGGTAGCACCGAAACTTAAAAAATTTATGTAGAGATTTATATCGCTGTATCTCAAAGTTAATAATTTTACTAACTAATTTAAATTAAGGTTCGTAGGTCGATTTGCACTAATTGATAATGAGCATACATAGAGCATTAGTAACTGTTATCAATGTGTCATCAAAATTTAACTATTCTGTCATTTTATAGTCATCAATTGGACATGAAACTGACATGTTTGTTGATTATCGTATGACAATCTTTTGCTAAATTACGTGGTTGCCAATGAAAAATAAGTATCCCGAAACCTTTATAAAAGCTCCTAAAAAACTAGATTGTTTTATTACAACTTCAGAGGAATTGATAAAAGAAGCTCAAGTATTACGTTACCGTGTTTTTGCACAGGAAATGGGTGCCGATCTTAAAACAAAATCTGAAGGCTTAGATTATGATGATGTCGACAGCTATTGTGAACACTTGATTGTTTATGATAATTGTAATAAAAAAATTGTTGGCTATACCCGTTTACTCAATCAATATCAGGCAAAACTGTTGGGACGATTTTATTCACAAAATGAGTTTAATCTAACTGAAGTCCTAGCAATGCCTGGTCGCTTTTTGGAAATTGGTAGAACGTGTGTGGATCCTGATTACCTTGGTAGCGCTGTGTTAACAACGCTGTGGTCTGCTTTGGTGCAATACGCAGTAGAAGGTGGGTATAATTATTTACTTGGCTGTGCCAGCATCTCTCCTGGGCCTAGCGGGTATGCTGTTGAGGCGGTTTATCGAAACATTGATGCTAAAAACATTGCTCCAGCTTCTTATAAAGTCAAACCCAGCATTTCCGTTCCCGACTCATTAAGATGTCAACGTGATGAATCAGGTATTCCGCCTTTGTTAAAGGCTTATTTACGGTTCGGTGCGCTGGTTTGTGGAGAACCCTATTGGGATGAAGATTTTAATTGTATGGATTTATTTATATTATTGCCGTTGGATCAGTTAAAAGATCGTTACAGTAAACATTATATGAGAGGTCATCAGGCGACTAATGAAATTGAAACTGCCGCTATTGTATAAATTTTTTTGCATTATTTGCCTGTTTTTCTATGGATTGATCATTGCTGGAATTGTTTTTCCAGTACTTCATTTCATCTGTTCGGCAAACAAAGCTAAAAGCAAACGAGATAGATTAAAAATTCATTGGCTAAAAGTATTTAGTTCTATCATGAAGTTAAGTGTTATTAGAGAAGGTGAGTTGCCCAAAGACGGTGCACTTTTGATAAGTAATCACATTTCTTGGTTAGACATTATTGTAATAGGGCAATATTTACCCGTTTATTTTGTTGCTAAGAGTGATATTTCTAGTTGGCCTATCATTGGTTATTTATCCAGACAAGGAGGAACTATTTTCATTCGGCGAGGGAATAAAAAATCCATTAAAGCGACTACTGAAAAAATGATTTGGGTATTAAAACAAAACAGTAATATTGTTGCCTTTCCTGAAGGCACAACGACCTCAGGAAATGAAGTGCTGAGCTTTCATGCTTCTTTATTTCAACCCGCACTATTAACCAAATCAGTTATTCAACCGGTGGTTATTCAATATGACGGTGCAGCCAAACATCAAGCCCCTTTTATTGGAGAAGATGATTTTGTTCGACATTTAATAAAGATGCTGTGTTTGGATAAAGTTGAGGTGCGTTTAAGTTTTTTGCCGGTAATTAAAAGCTTAGGCAAAGATCGTCATACTGTCTGTGCAGAAGCAAGAGAAAAGATATATGAAAAAATTTCTGAATCTTCACCGGTCAATAAAATAGAATCTAACTATCTCACATATTGATATTAATTTGAGCCTTCGTGTTGATCGTGATAAAAGGGAATTCAATAATTGCCTAGTATTCACCATGATCATAACTTTATTACTTATATGACTAGCATTAAATTCTCTGAACTGGAACAGCTGGAACGCATTATTGAGGGATTTGGAGAACGTGCTCAAACTGAAGTGATAGAGCGAATTGAATACAAAAACCACCAATTTCCTATTTACAGCATTACACTAGGTTCAACTCAGATTGATGCGCCAGTATTAGCTTTTTTTGGTGGTGTCCATGGACTGGAAAAGATTGGATCTGAAGTCATTCTTTCTTATATGCAAACCATCAGTCAGTTGCTTGACTGGGATGAGGAATTTCAGAGTCGTCTTGAAAGATCACGTCTTGTATTTGTTCCTATCGTTAATCCAGTGGGCGTCTATCTTGGTACACGTTGCAATGGCAATGGTGTTGATCTCATGCGCAATTCGCCTGTGGAAGGTGTAGGTGCTACCAGCATATACAGTGGCCATCGAATTTCTCCTCATTTACCTTGGTATAGAGGGGATGAAGCCAAAATGGAAAAGGAAGCGAAAGCTTTATGCCGTGTTGTCGATCAATATCTATTCAACGCGCCTTTATCTATCGCATTGGATTTACATTCTGGATTTGGCATTCAAGATCGTTTGTGGTTTCCCTATGCCTCACGGAAATCACCTATTAATTGTATTGCCGAAATATTCGCTTTGAAAGAGCTGTTTGATCGATGTTATCAGCACCATATTTATAAAATAGAGCCAACTTGTCAAGAATATATGATAAACGGTGACTTATGGGATTATTTATTCGATGATTTTATTAAACGCTTTCAAACAGAGCGATTATTTCTTCCACTGACATTGGAAATGGGTTCATGGCTTTGGCTTCGTAAGAGTCCAATGCATCTATTCTCAAGACATGGATTATTCCATCCGCTCTTGCCGCATCGCCAGCAACGAATTTTTCGCCGGCATTTCATGCTCTTTGATTTCTTGCATAGAAGTCTTTTATATCCGGAAAAATGGACGCAGCTCAAGCCGGAACAGAAAATAGACTATAAACAAAAAGCCTTAGGTTTGTGGTATGAATAAAGATCTAGGACAAAACTGGATTCTACTGAGGGGGTTAGCCAGAGAATCAGAACACTGGGGGGCTTTCATTCCACTTTTACAGTCGACATTTCCAGAATCTAAAATAACCACGCTAGATTTAGCGGGCACGGGTTGTTTTTATCAGGATACCAGTCCAAATACCATTAAAGAGATAACAAGTCAGTTGCGTCAGCATGCCTTCGATAATGGTTTAATACAACAACCGATAACTATTTTAGCGCTTTCACTTGGGGGGATGGTTGCTTGGGAATGGATGAGGCGTTATCCGGAAGATATTAGCGGTGGAATCCTCATTAATACTAGCTTTGCTGATTTAAGTCCCTTTTACCATAGGTTACGTTGGCAAAATTATAAAGAGCTTTTATGGTTGATTATGGCGACTAACATTCGCACAAGGGAAGCAAGAATTTTGCAGCTAGTAAGTAACAGTTCAGATGGTAATAAAGAAATGGAACAAGTTTGGGAAAATATTCAAAATGCACGTCCCATTAGTTTTAAAAATTGCTGGCGGCAGATAAAAGCAGCAGCAACCTATCGACCTGGTAATATTAAGCCAATTCAATCAGTTTTTTTATTAAATAGTTTAGGTGATCGTCTGGTAGCGCCTATCTGCTCAGAGGCAATAAGCAAAAAATGGAGTTTTGAAATCCAACTTCACCCTTGGGCAGGGCATGATCTCCCTTTAGATGATAGCGACTGGGTTGTTTCGCAACTTAAAATTTGGGTCAATAAAACAAGAATAAATGAGTCATTATTGGAGTAGGTTACAATAAACCTGTCTCCTTCTTAACATAGTACTAAATTCTAACTTCTTCTGAAAAATGACCTGTAAGCAAGAAATTTTCTATATGAAGTGCAAAGCTTCGACTGATCTTTTAGAGCTATATAATTACCTTGCTTTCATCTAACAAATTAGATATATGCTGTACTTTAAGTTGACTCATACTCTTAAGATTATTAAATTGACCGTAAATGAGTTTTCTGATTTCCAAGATGACAAAGTTAATGCCTGCCAGGGTGAGCAGGAATAATAGGCTAATGAGGAGAGCAATGGGTCTCTTGGGTATTTCAAGATAGTATCTAGTTCACAAATTACGATATGGTGCATGCAAGTTATAGTCTATCAATAGTTTTAAATGATCTATTTCCTTGTCCGCATTAAAGATGTATTTAACATCACTGATTTTTACTGAGTAGAAACCATTGTAAAACGCCTCTTTTTTAAAATAGCTTTCAATTAGCTTTATTGCCCAATTTGATTAGGCTTGGCAGCATTGGCTATTAAGCATGGGACATGTTGAGCTTATTATGTGCAAATTATGAAGCTTCAAATTTTACGTAAGTCGTCTTCTTAATAAAATTCACCCACCTGTTTGTTGACAGTTGAATGTAGAGGCAATATAGGTAATTTTTAAAGCAAGTAATTCAGAATACAGAGATCATGTTATATGTATAGATGAAATTATTGATCAAGCAATAGATTTCATTTTGCAACCAAAGTCATTTAATTTATAAATGCACAAAGTCTATGCTTCATTACCCGAACAAAGCTTTTATAGATTATCTTGGCAACAGGTGGCTACTACTTTTTATAATGTTAATACAAGCTGACATAACTAAAGGAGTTTATAGTGATCTTAGCAGGTGATATTGGTGGAACAAAGACTGTTTTATCCCTTTTGATAAAGGACAAAAGCGGTCAATTAATCTGTCAAAAAGAACAAGTGTTTTATAGTCAGAATTTTTTGGGTTTTAACGATATTTTAGATGATTTTTTACCTCAGGACTGCCTAATTAAATCAGCCTGTTTTGGCGTTGCAGGTCCAATAATTAATCAGCGTTGCCAGACAACAAATTTACCTTGGTTAATTGAAGCAGAAGTCTTAAAAATGAGGTTTCTGGGCGCGCAAATCAAATTAATCAATGATCTAGAAGCAATGGCATTAGGCATGTTGCATTTATCAGATGATGAATTATTAGAATTAAATCCAAATGCAGAAACACAAGCAGGAAATATTGCGGTTATCGCTCCAGGAACTGGGCTGGGTCAAGCATTCTTATTTTGGGATGGGCATAGCCATCACTCTATAGCAACTGAAGGTGGGCACACTGATTTTGCACCAGTCAATAACAGGCAAGATTTGCTATTAGAGTATCTTAGAAACCTATATCCTGATCATGTAAGTTATGAGCGCATTCTTTCTGGTATCGGATTTAGTCATTTGTATGATTTTATTTGCGCCAAGAAAATTGCTTCACCATCTATGCTCGTTCCTCAATTCAGTGATGCCATAGATAGAAACGCCATAATTTCGCAATTAGGTGTTGAGGGTACAGATAAGGCCTGTATTGAAACATTAAAGCTTTTTGTCGATATATTGGGTGCAGAAACGGGCAATCTAACTTTAAAGTCATTAGCTACTGGTGGTGTTTTTATTGGCGGAGGAATTTGTCCGAATATAATTACTGCATTACAAGATGGAGTATTTATAGATGCTTTTAAAGCTAAGGGTCGTTTTAACGCTTTACTTGATAAGGTATCGATAAAGTTATCATTAAATCCAAGGACTCCACTATTAGGTGCTATTAAATATTTTTCTTGATGTTAAGAGGGGAGCTATAAAAATAAAGGTTTCTAATCATCATGGTAAAGCGAGTAAATATAGATATCTAGTTAATTAGCTTCTGGTGATATATCTCAAAGAAGTTCTTACTCAGATTAGTTTTACTTAACTCATAACTTTCTTTTTTAAAATACATGGGGAGTTTTTTGTAATCAATAGTTACAATCTATTTACTAGTATTTTCGCAAATTAATTCCCAGTTTAACTTTCAGTCAATATTGAAAGATAAAATTTGATCGCCCAATGCTTACATATCGAGATTGTTTATGATAAACACATCTGTATTTAGAAGGTAAATTGTTTATAATCTTGACTTATTCAAATGGATTATAAAATTCTGTGACAACATTATATCCGATACCCAAAAATCATCCTCAGCGATTTGTACTCCATAATGAAGTGCATGCGCGAGCTCCGTTCAATCTGAATTTGCCTGTTAGGGCAAGTCATCTTGCTTTAGTGCTTTCAAATGACGAGAAAATGCAAGAGCGTAAACATTTACTAACTCTTTGTGAACGATTTGGTATTGCCCCGCCTGAAAAAAATGCTGATCACTTTAGCGCTACTTTCAATACTTTTCAAATAAGATGGGAGCAGCACGGTGAATTTAGTACTTACAGTTTTTATGTGCATGATACTCCGAAGGATCCATTTACTGATTCGGCATTAAAAAAGGTACCGATAGATTGGATATCGCAATTAACAGGTCAAGTTATTGTAGCTGTTCATGCCGCCATATTATCAGTTGCTGATATTAATCATATTGGGGGTGCTATAGATTTAGCTTCTCTTGCCAGTTTTTTTTCTGGTAACTCTGTTATTGGATCAAAAGTCACTGGTGGTGCAGCTTCTGTGTTCACTGATTTTCACATTCATGTTGATGGTTTTAGTCGTTTTCTTATTATTAATGAAGATTTAAGGGCAGAACAGGCTGGTCGCTTATTACAGAGATTATTTGAAATAGAAGTGTATCGTGTTATGGCATTATTGGCGTTTCCAATTGCTCGTGAACTTTATCCAGCCTTGAATAAGTCAGATCGTCAACTGTATACAATAACAAATGCTATGACTTTACCTGATAATAATGATGCTGCGCTATTGGATGAATTGACTACGTTAGCAGCTGAAGTTGAAAACTATATTTCCAGTAATCATTTCCGTTTTGCGGCCGCCAGTGCTTATTATCAATTGGTTGAGCAACGCGTAAATGATATAAGGGAAGTTAGAATCCAAGGTATTCAGACTTTAGGCGAGTTTATTAAGCGACGAATGGAACCTGCGATTAATACCTGTGAATCAATTTCTCATCGTTTTACTTCGCTCTCTGAACGTGTTAGTAACGCAAGTCAGTTATTACGTACCCGTGTTGACATCATTATTGAGCGACAAAATCAAGGGCTATTAACGTCCATGGCTTTACGTGCAAAAATGCAATTACGCATGCAACAAATGGTGGAGGGGATTTCGATGGTGGCAATTACCTATTATGCCGCCAGTTTAATTGGTAAAATAGTCGAAGCTCTTCATATAGTTGGCTGGAAAATTAATCCAGGTATTATTGAAGGTATCTCTATCCCTTTTATTTTTGTTGTAATAGCTATTAGTACGAAGCGAATTCATAAAATTATTGCGGATACAACCGACTAATGAGGTGAGGTGTTCAGTTTTAATTGTTTATTTCTTGGCGTTTTGTAA
>CAJAHC010000217.1 GCA_903939355.1 uncultured Methylococcaceae bacterium
TCTCTGGTTGTTACGAAGAGTTACCTTGCTACATTCTGAGGAATCTGAAAAATAGTCAGAATTTGCATCTACGTTATTTTGCTTCACTGCGTTGTTATTGGAACATCCCACCAGTAAAGTGATGCAGAAAAATGATAGCGATAAATTCTTCATTAATTAAATTCCCCTCTTTAATAAAGAAAAGTATAGTCTGTAATTGGCTGGACATTTACAGTTTGAGTCAAATATGAGACGTTTAATATTTCTTGGACTATACCTGTTGAGTGCATTGAGGGTTAAAATGTCCAATACTCATCAACGTTAACCAAGAACTTACAAAGGTAATTATGACCATAGAATATTCAGAAACCGAATTGGAAATGATTAACCTTTTAGATCAGCATGTGAATGCTGAATTACAAGGTGACTTAGATACTACTATGGCAACAATGACTGATAACCCTCATCTTTTGAATATTCCCAATATGATGGGTGGAGATGGTTATGAAGGTGTTAAAGGTTTCTATAAAAATCATCTGGTAGGGAAGTTTTTTCCACCGGATGTAATAATGCAACGAGTATCCTTAACTGTAGGGCGTAATCAAATAGTAGATGAACTTGTCATTAAATTCACACATACGACCGTGATTGATTGGATGCTTCCTGAGGTTGAGCCAACGGGCAAAAAAGTTGAGATTGGACTCGTTGTTATTGCAGGAATTAATGACAAAAAAATATCCCATGAACATATCTATTGGGATCAAGCAAGTGTACTTTTTCAAGTTGGATTGATTGCTTGTAATAACTTGCCAATATGCGGTTCTGAAAGTGCCAAGAAGTTATTGAATCTATCCTTGTCTAATAGACTACTGGACTAGCGATCCTCTTCAGGAAAGATTTTTGAATTGAGAATTGAATTTTCCCTAATATTACTCAAACCAAAATTACAGGGTCTCTATGGTGATGTTAGAATGCTTTAGACACTTAATTGAACCATAAACAAAATCAGTTAACTGATGTTAAAGAAATTTGCTAAGGAGACACAGTGATTAATCAGATCCAGTTAGATAACCCATGGGTGGGTATCTCAGTTATTATCGTAGTTATAATTCTTTCGTTAGTATTACAGCAACAAATACAAACTAGATTTGATAGAAGCAAACTGGAAATATGCCATGAAGTTGGTGGATATTATATGTCTGCTGTTGGGACATTATATGCCATCATACTTGGCTTAGTGGTGAATGATGCATCTGTAAAATATGATAATGCTAGAAAATATATTGAACAAGAATCAAACGCACTTATACAAGTTTATGTTGGTGCAAACTCCTTATCAGAAGCATCAAAATTGAGTATACATGCGAAAATGAATAATTATGTGCATGATGTGATTAATGTTGAATGGGATAAAATGGCATTAAGAGAACCTAGCATCACCACAGCAAATTTATTTGGTAGTCTTATCAAAGAAATTGGACTTATTGAACCTGTTACTGAAAATCAGAAGGCTATTTATCCTAGAATGTTGGATTCCATTGTTGATGCTACAGAAAGTCGCAGAGGTCGGGTTTATATCACCGACTATGGAATGCAATCTGTTGAATGGATATCAATGATCATTGGTGGAGTTATAACTATTTCATTCACTATGTTCTTCATCATTGATAATGTTGTGGCACAAAAGATAATGACCATAATGATTTCATTGATCTTATCTATGAATCTTTATATTGCCTACCTTTTAAATAATCCTTTCTCGGGTGGTCTACGGTTATCAGATCATTATTACGTCAAATTACTGGAGACCTTTGCAAGATTTAATTGATTGCA
>CAJAHC010000218.1 GCA_903939355.1 uncultured Methylococcaceae bacterium
ATTGGATAGGCAATGAAGTCACTAATGATCTCCGTTACTACAACAATAATTTAGCAAATAATCCGTACTCAGAATGGACTAAGGATATTAGTTAAACTCAGGATTAAATAATAATTTAATTCACTAACAGATAAATAATCACTTGGTATTTAATCGGCCTCCCCTTTCTGATAAAATACATCAAATAATAAATAACAATTTCCTTAACAATCCCTGGTAATAAATTATGACTTTTGTAGTCACTGAAAACTGTATTAAATGTAAGTTTACTGACTGTGTAGATGTATGTCCGGTTGACTGTTTTCATGAAGGCCCAAACTTTTTGGTTATAGACCCAAATGAATGCATTGATTGTACTTTATGTGAACCAGAATGCCCGGCAAATGCAATTTTTGCTGAAGATGAACTTCCAGATAATCAAGAAATGTTTATCAGTTTGAATGCTGAACTTGCAAAACAATGGCCTATAATTACTGAAGTTAAAACACCATTAGCAGATGCAGATGATTGGAATGGTAAACCTGATAAGTTAAAACAACTAGAAAGATAAATTTACATAAAAAAACCCTAATTAAAGGGTTTTTTTATAACAAAAATAAACCGGTTTTAACCGGGTTTTTTTATTCTGGTCTATCTACTAACTCTACATATGCCATAGGGGCATCATCACCTGATCTAAATCCACATTTCATAATACGTAAATAACCACCAGCTCTATTTTTATATCGAGGGCCTAATTCATTAAATAATTTTGTAACCATATCACGATCACGCAATCTGGCAAATGCGAGCCGACGCTTAGCTACATTATCTTCTTTAGATAAAGTTATAAGCGGCTCAGCAAAGCTTCTAAGTTCTTTGGCTTTTGGTAATGTTGTTTTAATCAGCTCGTGTTTAAATAACGAATTAGCCATGTTACTGAATAGCGCCTTACGATGGCTACTATTCATATTTAATTTTCTACCAGATTTACGATGTCTCATTATAAGAAGACCTAATGTTAATGTGTTAATATTGCATGTGAGTGATCGGCAAGATTATCAGGGGGCCAATTTTCTAAACGCATTCCCAATGACAAGCCTTTAAGAGCAAGTATATCTTTAATTTCTGTTAATGACTTCTTACCTAGGTTAGGTGTTTTTAATAGCTCAACTTCAGTCCGTTGAATTAAGTCACCAATGTAAAAAATATTCTCAGCTTTTAAACAATTAGCAGAACGAACAGTAAGTTCGAGATCATCTACAGGTCGAAGTAGAACGGGATCGAAAACATCCTCAACAAGTACTTCATCTTCTGCAACTTGATCATTAACTTTTTCAAAATCAACAAATACAGATAATTGATCGTGAAGAATAGTAGCAGCCATCTTAATTGTTGCTTCTGGATCAACAGTTCCATTTGTTTCTAGTTCGATAACTAACTTGTCTAGGTTAGTTCTTTGCTCAACACGAGTACTCTCAACTTGATATGCGACTTTTACAATTGGGCTAAACGAGGCATCTAACTGCAGTGCACCAATTATTGCGTTATGGTCAGCATTGAGTTTACGAACACTAACTGGCTCATAACCTCTACCACGACGTACTCGCATTTTCATGTTCAGCACACCAGACTGTGTCAAATTAGCAATAACCAATTCTGGGTTGATTATTTCAACATCATGAGGAAGTTTAATATCTGCAGCAGTTACACAACCCGCCCCATTTTTAGAGAGAACGAGTTCAACTTCATCTTTTGAGTGAAGAATAACTGCAAGCTTTTTTAAATTCAACAATATATCAATAACGTCTTCTTGAACACCTTCAATAGTAGTGTACTCATGAAGAACGCCTTCAATTTCAACATCAGTTACAGCACACCCAGGAATTGTAGATAAAAGTACACGTCTTAATGCATTACCAAGTGAGTGACCAAAACCACGTTCAAGAGGTTCAATTACAATCCTAGAATGATTAGGTGTTTTACTTACAACTTCTACTAATCTAGGCTTTAATAAACCTGAAGTAAGATTCTGCATTTATATCCCTCAGAACTGCAATTATTTAGAGTAAAGCTCAACAACCAGCTGCTCATTAATGTCACTGCCTAAATCAACACGATCAGGTAATGAACTAAAAATCCCGGACATAGCTTTTGAATTAACTTCAACCCATGTAGGAAAACCATATTGTTCTGTAACTGACAAAGCATCAACAATTCGTTGTTGAGATTTTGACTTTTCTCTAATGGTCAGAACGTCACCAGGCGAGACCTGATAAGACGGAACATTAATAGAAGAACCGTTAATTTGTATAGCTTTATGAGAAACTAATTGACGAGCTTCTGCGCGTGTACATGCAAAACCCATACGATACACAACATTATCAAGTCTAGATTCTAATAAATTTAACAAATTTTCGCCTGTAGCACCTTTCTTCATGTCTGCAGACTTGTAATAATTTCTAAATTGTTTTTCTAAGATTCCGTAAATTCTTCGCAAACGCTGCTTTGCTCTTAACTGTAAAGCATAATCAGAGCTACGAGCACGCTTTGTACCGTGCTGACCAGGCCTTTGATCTAATTTACATTTGTTTTCTAAAGACTTTCCTCTGCTTTTTAAAAACAGATCAGTGCCTTCTCTTCGACTTAGTTTACAGGTAGGTCCAAGATATCTTGCCATACTACTACTCCAAATATTTTATACGCGGCGTTTCTTAGGTGGACGGCATCCATTATGAGGAATGGGAGTCACATCTACGATATTATTAATTTTAAATCCTAAATTATTCAATGATCGGACAGCTGATTCGCGACCAGGCCCAGGGCCTTTAATCATGACATCAAGATTTTTCATGCCGAATTCTTGCGCAACTATGCCAGCTTTTTCAGCAGCAACCTGTGCAGCGAATGGAGTACTCTTTCTTGAGCCACGGAAACCAGAGCCTCCAGAAGTTGCCCAAGACAAAGCGTTTCCTTTTCTATCTGTAATAGTTATGATTGTGTTGTTGAAAGAAGCATGAACATGGACTATGCCATCGGCTACTTCTTTTTTAATACGTTTTCTAGAACGGTTTGGACTAGCCATTACTTCGACCTCTTAAGGAATATCTTATTTTCTAATTGGTTTGCGTGGACCTTTACGAGTACGAGCATTCGTTCTCGTTCTCTGCCCCCTTAAAGGTAATCCACGACGATGTCTTATTCCGCGATAGCAACCTAGATCCATCAACCGCTTGATATTCATAGAAACTTCACGACGCAGATCACCTTCGACTGTCATCTTTGAAACTACATTTCGAATAGCTTCTAATTGCTCTTCAGTTAGTTCTTTAATTTTAACGGAAGGAACAATACCAACCTTAACGCAAATTTCACTTGCAGTTTGACGACCTACACCATAAATTGCAGTTAATGCTATTACTGCATGCTTATGATCTGGTATATTTATCCCGGCAATACGTGCCATCTAGATACTCCCCTGAGTAATACTCTAAAGTTAAGCGCCGAATTATAGCATTGCAATAATTATGGCGCAACAAATTTTAGCCTTGTCTTTGTTTATGCCTTCCATCAACACAAATAACCCTAACAACACCATTTCTTTTTACAATTTTACAATTTCTACAAATTGTTTTTACGGAAGCACGAACTTTCACAGACAACTCCAAGATGATCTTTTGTGATAATTATTTTTTTAGATTAGCTTTTTTCATCAAGCCATCATATTGTTGAGACATTACATGAGTTTGCATTTGAGACATAAAGTCCATTACTACAACAACAATAATCAATAATGACGTGCCACCAAAATAAAATGGCACATTCCAGTAAACAATTAAAAACTCTGGCAATAGACAGACTAAGGTGATGTAAAAAGCACCTATTAAAGTGAGCCTTGTCATAACTTTATCAATATAAATTGATGATTGAATACCTGGTCTTATTCCTGGTAAAAATGCACCAGATTTCTTGAGATTTTCTGCCGTTTCTTTTGAATTAAATACTAATGCTGTATAAAAAAAGCAAAAGAAAATAATCGCTGTAGCATAGAAAATTACATACACTGGCTGCCCTGGTGACAACATAGTTGCCACATCCTGTAACCAGGCAAAACCCTCTGCATTACCAAACCAACCAGCGATAGTTGCAGGAAATAAAATAATACTTGAAGCGAAAATTGGAGGTATAACACCAGCCATATTTAGCTTTAATGGTAAAAAACTACTCTGTCCAGCAAACATCTTTTTACCTTGCTGTCTTTTAGGATAATTAATCAATATCCTTCTTTGTCCACGCTCAACAAAAACAACCAGCGCAGTAACAGACAATGATAAAAGGAAGAGCAAAATGATAAAAGCACCATTCATTTCACCAGTTCTAGCCAACTCTAATGTCCCACCGATAGCTTTAGGCAAACCAGATACAATACCAGCAAAGATTATCATGGAAATACCATTTCCAATGCCACGTTCAGTAACTTGTTCACCTAACCACATCAAGAAAACAGTACCAGTAACTAATGTAATCGTTGTGATAGCAACAAAAGAAAACCCCGGATTTAATACTACAGATAGTCCGCCAGCAGTTTGATTTTGTAGAGCAAGAGAAATACCAATTGCTTGGAAGGTTGCCAGCACAACAGTACCATAACGAGTAAACTGAGAAATTTTACGCCTACCTGACTCTCCCTCTTTTTTCATTTGTTCCATAGATGGAATCACAACTGTCATCAATTGCATAATGATAGATGCTGAAATATAAGGCATAATTCCAAGGGCAAAGAGACTAAGCCTCATCAATGCTCCGCCAGAAAACATATTAAACATGTCTAATATGGAGCCACTTTGTTGCTCAAACATAACTTGTAGGGCTTTAGGATCAATTCCTGGTACAGGGATATGTGAACCAATCCTGTATACAATCAAGGCCCCAAGAACAAAAAGCAATCGTGCTTTAAGTTCAGAAAAACCACTCGATTTATTAGCCATCTGATCACGTGAAATATTCACTTAAGCCTCTACTTTTCCGCCAGCTGCTTCAATAGACTTTCTAGCACCCACTGTTACCTTAATACCTTTAAGATTAACTGCTTTTTCAACCAAGCCTGACTGAATAACTTTTGCGGTTTTAGTGAAAATTGGAACAATATTAGCAGCAATTAATGCCTTAAGATCGATAACTTCAACAGCCAATGCATTCAATTCGCTTAAACGAACCTCAGCAGAATATTTACTGATTTGTGATTTGAAACCAACTTTTGGTAATCTTCTTTGCAAAGGCATTTGTCCACCTTCAAAACCAACTTTGTGAAAACCACCACTACGTGATTTTTGGCCTTTATGACCTCTTCCACAAGTTTTACCTAAAGTACAGCCAATTCCACGACCAACACGTTTAGATTTTTTACGAGACCCTAAACTTGGCTGAATAGTATTTAAATACATTACAGTTCCTCAACTTTCAACATGTATGAAACTTTATTTATCATACCTCGGTTCTCAGGTGTATTTAACAACACAACTGTTTGGTTTATTTTGCGCAAACCCATCCCTATTAAACAAGCTTTATGACGTGGTAGACGACCAAACTTGCTTTTTATCATTGTTACACTTAATTTAGTTCCAGCCATTGTAACTACCCAATAATCTGATCAACTGATAAGCCACGTTTAGCAGCTATCTGGTTAGCATTGTGCATGCCTGTTAATCCATTAATTGTTGCTCTCACAACATTAATAGGATTACTAGTTCCAATACATTTTGCCAATACGTTATGTACACCAACAACTTCGAATACCGCCCTCATTGCACCACCAGCAATAATGCCGGTACCTTCAGAAGCAGGTTGCATGTAAACTTTTGCAGCACCTGTTGTATTCATAATTGGATATTGCAAAGTATCACCCTTTAGGGAAACTTTGCGCATATTTTTTCGAGCTTGTTCAAGCGATTTTTGTATTGCAATTGGCACTTCACGGGCTTTGCTAACACCATAACCAACACGACCTTCGCCATCTCCGACTACAGTCAGCGCTGTAAATCCGAAAACTCTACCGCCTTTTACAACTTTTGCAACACGCCTTACATTCACTAACTTTTCTTGCAAACCGTCAGCGCTACCTTGAGCAGGTGCTGTAGCCATTTTATTCTCCTAAAATTTCAAGCCGGCTTCACGTGCAGCATCTGCTAATGCTTTAACGCGACCATGGTATTTAAATCCTGAGCGATCAAAAGCAACCTCAGTTACTCCTGCTGCTAAAGCTTTTTCAGCAATAAATTTACCAACAAGTGCTGCAGCTGCAATATTACCAGTATTTTTTAAGGATTTCTTTATTTCAACTTGAGTAGTTGACGCACTCACTAAGGTGGTAGCCCCATCAGTACTGATTACCTGAGCATACATATGCTGAGGTGTTTTATGTATTGATAATCGTGTTGCACTTAAACTTTTAATTTTTGAGCGCAATTTCAAAGCGCGCTTCATTCGTGATTTTTTCTTATCCATCATGATACCTTACTTCTTTTTAGCTTCTTTTCTTACAACATGCTCGTCAGAATACCTGACTCCCTTTCCCTTGTAAGGCTCTGGTGGACGATAAGCTCTAATTTTTGCAGAGACTTCGCCAACTAATTGCTTATCATTTCCTCTAACTATAATCTCTGTTTGAGTTGGAGTTTCAACTGTAATACCAGAAGGAACAACAAAGTCCACAGGATGAGAAAAACCTAACGATAAACTTAGAATGTTTTCTTTTGCTTGAGCTCTATAACCAACTCCAATAAGAGTTAGTCTTTTTTCAAATCCATCAGAAACACCTTTGACCATATTACTCAATATTGCTCTTGCAGTACCAGCTTGAGCAGTAGCTTTTTTATCGTCTTTATTCCATTCAACCTGCACTACATCATTAGATATATTTACATTAACAGCTGAATTAAGGGTATGCGACAGCTGACCATTAGTTCCTTTAATAATCATATGATTACCAACTAAATCTATTTCCACTCCCATTGGAATATTAACTGGGGCTTTAGCTATTCTTGACATAAAACACCTACATTAACAAACGGTGCATATAACTTCACCGCCGTGGCCTATAGCACGTGCAGCTCTATCAGTCATAACACCATTTGATGTTGATACAATAGCAATCCCTAAGCCGCCAAGTACTTTTGGCAATTCGTCTTTAGACTTATAAATACGTAAACCAGGTCTACTAATTCTTTTGATTGTTTCTATTACTGGAGCACCTTTATAATATTTCAAATCAACAGTCATTTCAGTGTGACTGCCATTTGTTTCAGTGCTATAACCAATAATGTAACCTTCTTCTTTCAGCACCTTTGCGATAGATACTTTTAATTTTGATGAAGGCTGTTTTATACTTTTTTTACCAGCAGATTGACCGTTTCTAATACGAGTCAGCATATCTGCAACTGGGTCTGTCATACTCATTTTTTTATCTCCAAACTTGATCTAACAGATCTTACCAACTTTCTTTAACAACACCAGGTACATCACCACGCATTACTGCTTCTCTTAGTTTATTTCGACTAAGACCAAACTTGCGGTAATACCCATGAGGTCGCCCAGTTATATTACAACGATTA
The DNA here is from genome assembly GCA_903939355.1 of uncultured Methylococcaceae bacterium. GTDB lineage: Bacteria > Pseudomonadota > Gammaproteobacteria > Methylococcales > Methylomonadaceae > Methylobacter_C. The sequence continues at coordinate 7,590 of CAJAHC010000218.1, forward strand.
CGAATCCTTGTTACACTAGAATCCCTTGGTAATTTTTGGAGCTGTAAATGAGCTGTTTCTTTATCTTCATATGAAGCATTTGG